>JBJESZ010000080.1:0-6931 GCA_051883055.1 Emergencia sp. | reverse complement strand
TATTGCCATCCGCCGTCATTGGAGTGATGTAACACATTGCGAGCTGGAAACCAAGGTGACGACGCCGTTAAAATGAGTGGTACAGGGCAGTAAAATGAAGGGAAACGCAAAAGCCCCTCGCTTCCAAGGTGCCGGTACATTAGTTGTTAATCCAACCAAGCTTGATGATGCGTATGATGCATTCGTTAAGCTTGGTTTGGATGTAATCTATTCCCAAGACTATGAAAAATGCAAAGATAATATGAAGTCGTGAAAACGATTGCAGGAAATCTCAACATTTAACACCAAAGAAGATAAAGCAAAAGGGGTATTTAGTTGTTCATAGCTGAGTGCCCTTTTGTTTTGCTCTAAAGAATTGCCTTCAGTCAATACAAGTGCAAAGAGAAAGACTCCGCTGCCCCTGATTTGGAGTAATGGAGTCTTGCCTTTGATACTGCTCTGCGGTATTGTTTTCGGTGTGAAAAGCTATCGTTCTTTTTCGTCGGGTCTGCTGTTTTCCTTGACCTTGCGTTCCCACTCGGCAAGCTCACGGTTGTACTGTTCGACTACGGCTTCTGCCTTGCGGTAGGTTGCCATAAAGGCTTGCACATCGGGATAACCGTCTGCTTTCTATATTTTCTTATGATTATTCCTTCGTCCGATATTGGATTTTTTCTGAAGCTCTTTGTTATAACCAATGACTACATGGCCGATCTGGTTTTTGATACAGTAATTGATGATATATCTGCAGGTTTTGTTGATATAGTCATTGACTGCATGGTTTCGTCTTCGGGCAAGGAATGCCTGATTTTACCCCTAAGTCAATGGCAAGTGCTTTGTTTTTGTCTAAGGGAGTATTCTTGCTAATTCGTTTGATAAAATCTTTACTCAAACACACTATTCAATGCCTGAATTACTTCCTTCATATCTATCGGTTTCGAGATAAAGCCATTCATGCCGCAATCTGTCGCTGCTTTGCGATCCTCATCAAAGGCATTGGCTGTCATTGCTATAATAGGAATAGAAGACTGTACCGGATTATCCAGCTGTCGTATACGCTTTGCAGCTTCATACCCATCCATAACAGGCATCTGAATATCCATAAGCACTAAATCATAATCACCAAGCTTGGAAGCCGATACTTTTTCCAGGGCTTCTGCACCATTTTCCGCAGTATCAATACAAAAACCATATTCACTTAAAATTTCAACTGCGATTTCCCGGTTCAGCTCATTATCCTCTGCCAACAGCAAGCGCTTGCCCACAAAATTTTTTGTTTCGCTGACGCTTGGTAGTATGTGTTCTTCTCTAACCTCCTGCTGTCCAAGGGCAGATAACAGAGTTTCACGCAGATCAGACATGAACATCGGCTTCGAGCAGAACGCCGTCACACCGGCGGCTCTCGCCTCCACCTCAATATCAGTCCAATCGTATGCAGTGAGTATGATGATCGGCGTATCCTCTCCAAGACTGCGAATCTGCCTTGTAATCTCGATACCATTCATATCCGGCAGACACCAGTCGATGATGTAGGCATGGAATGGGTCATTCAGCTCGAGAGATTGCCGCGCACGAAGCACCGCTTCCTTGCCGAACACTGTCCATTCTGAGCGCATACCCACCTTCACCAGCATCTTGGTCACGCTGTCGCAGGTATTGAAATCATCGTCTACCACCAGAGCTTTGAGACCATCCAGTTCCTTGGTTTTCTCCACATTCCTGCTCACCGACTGCAGACGCAGTTCCAGCCGGATGATGAACTCCGTGCCCTTGCCCTGCTCGGTTTGGACCTCGATGGTTCCGCCCATCATATCGACAATGTTCTTGGAAATAGCCATTCCAAGACCTGTGCCCTGAATCTTGCTGACAGTAGAGGTACGCTCTCGTTCAAAGGGTTCAAATATATGCTCTGCGAACTCATGGCTCATACCAATGCCAGTATCTTTAACCCGGATTTCATACAGACCTTTGTCCTCCGGAGTGTTATGGATTTGTGTCACACGGACGGACACCGTACCTCCGGGCAGAGTGAACTTGATCGCATTGGAGAGCAGATTCAGCAGCACCTGATTCAGTCGTGTCTTATCACAGTACACATCCTCATCAGTAACATCCATCACATCCATATATAACTCCAGCTGCTTTGCATGTATCTGACCGCTGATAATCGTCTTAAGATCATGGAGCATTTCTGACAGATTGACTTCTGTTTCCTCCAGATCAATTTTTCCGCTTTCTATCCGGCTCATATCAAGAATATCATTAATTAAACTCAGCAGATGGTTGCTGGAAGACAGTATCTTCGCCAGATAGTCCTTAACCTTTTCCGCATTTTCTGCATTAGACACAGCAAGTGTTGAAAAACCAATAATGGCATTCATAGGTGTACGGATATCGTGAGACATATTACTTAAGAATGTACTCTTCGCCCGGTTTGCACTCTGGGCAGCATTCACCGCATCTTCAAGTGCCAGATTGATATTCTTATCTTTTGTACGGTCAGATATTACAAGGATATACTTTTTCTCCCCCTGAATATCGCTGCAAAGCGCAACAACATGAAACCAGCGCATCTCACCAGTTTTCTGATGGATATATTCTCTGTCCCATTCGCCCTGCTGACCGGGAAGAATGGCCGAAAGCTGATCCAGTATACGGACAGTATTATCGTCTTTTACAAGATGATCAAACTCTCGGATATTTGCACGAGCCGCTTTCTCAGATATGCCAATAAGCTTTTCTATATTTGGACTGATATAATCCACACAAAAAGTTTCAGCATCAAGCATCAGGAAAATGTCATCTACGTTAACCGACAGCTTAGAGAACAATTCATCACGATACAGAATCTGCTTATCCTTCTTTTTCAATTTCATCCTGTTCTGACGAATAGTAAATGCAAGTGCGAATATACCCAGAGCACACAATATTCCTCCGACCAACAGCACCGTACTTGACTGGAGGCTATTCATGCTGGCATTTACCACTCTGGTCGGCACAAGGCCAAGCAGCATCCAATCATCAAAACCCGCCGACTCATATATAAGATAATAGCTGGTATCTTCTATGCTAAATACAGTTGCTCCGGAACGACCTTTCCGGAAATCTGCCTGCAGTTTTTCTATATCCTCGTTGCTCATAGCAGAGTATTTTCTCAGCATAGCAAGGAAGTTATAGATGTCCTTCTTCTTATCAGCAGCATTGTCCACCACCACACGTCCGTCTGAATGAATAATATAACTGCTGGCCTTACCGTCAAAAGAGGATATTTTCAGGGCATTTACCAGGTCAGAGTTATTGAAGCTGACTGCGATGGCCTCATAGTCAAATCCTTTGTAAGTCCCGGGAACAGCAGGTGCAGCAAATACCATGATCTGCGGCTGACCAGGTACTACGGAGTTAACTGCCATATCTTGACCATGAAGAATAAGCTCCGGCAATTCATCCTTAAGGTCCAGATAGCCTGTTTCATCGTTTATTGTTAGGTAATTGCCTTCACGGCAAATGAAATAGAAATCGGTAAATCCTGTTTCCTCTTTTGCATGGGCAATGAAAGCACTAATCTGATCCTCATCCGAAATATCCTGTAAATAGTCGGCCCACAGGTGCATATGGATCCAGTTCTTGCTCACCAAATTCTGAAGTGACTGATTAGACTGGTGAAGTATTTCTGTCAGATGAGAAATACTTTCCGAATATATCGTCTGTGAAACAAAATCATAATACCAGAAACCTGCTGTAGCCATTCCAACTAATAAAATAACAGCCACAATAACAGAACTCAGCCGTTTTTTCATGAATACCCCTCCTTACCGTCAGATTTCCTGCGTCATCATTATCGCAGAATCGTTATATATTCTGTGGGTGCTTCAAGCTGATTACCACCTTCAAGAGCAGAGCTAAATAAGGTATAAACATTAACGTCCATAATTTTCATTTTATCCTTTAGTACCTCAGGCATCGGACAATTACAGAAAATGGGGGCTTCGATATAGTTGTTGTCACCGAACATAGTTACAGAATAAACCGCATTCTCATCAAGCGGTTTGCCGTTTATCGTAATCTCGCCAAGTGTATAGGTGCCGTCTCCATTGTCTTTCAGCTTATACTCCATTCCGCTTGTAACAGGGATAAGATTATCATGTCGGATCGGATTAGAGCCGTCCTCTTTCACATTTACAAGCCATTCCATAAGCTCCTTAATCTCTGTGCCTGTAAGCTGACCGCTTCGCATCTCCTCCCGGTTCGCCACAAGCCAGTTGAGCTGCTGTCTGGTATAATCGCCTTCAAAAACAGATGCTGTAACAACGCTGGAATAACCGACAGCAACTTCACTTCCACACTGCCTGCGTAGAGTGTTTACTACAGAGGACGCAGCAGGACTTCCTTTTTCACCGAGAGCATACGCATAGCCTGTTTTCTGAGTCGTAATACTCTCAGAAATTCCGGTATCCTTTGCAGTGGTGAGCTGTGTATTAAAATCCTGATAAGCTTCCTTTGCACCGTATTCACCGCATATCATTTTCTGCACTACGTTTTGAGAGATAGAGAACATCTCAGTAGAGGCCAGACGAATATACAGGTGATTGCTGTTTATGCAGTCCATAACCTGTGAAAAAACATCATTTATCTCAATATCTACATTTTTACTGTAGCTCAGCACGGCATTGTCCACAGCAACATAGCGATGACCTTCTTCACTGAACATAGCATCAATCACCCGCATAACGGCATCGTTCTTTTCCTTATTCTGTGTCACAGCCTTGTTTACGGCCACCTGACAGGTAGGATATGTCAACAGCCAGTTATCCTCAGCAGTCTCACCGAAATAAGGAAGCATTACCGTATTCATGCCTTCTTCTTTTCTGAGTACGGCACAGTCACTGCCAGTGCCTCGCATAATAGCTGCTCTGCCCTCCAGCAACGCTGACTTCATCGTACGAAAATCCATTTGGATATGCTCAGGTTTTATCTTTGTATCCTTTATATACTGTTCAAACTTTTTGAACAAAGCAGGCCAAACTTTATTATCAAGGCTCACCTGACCGTCTATGGTCTCATTCTCATATTCAGTACGCCACATCGTACCGTCCATTGTCATCAGTTCAGGGATAGCGCATCCCTGGAGTGCCTCCATACAGGAGTAGTCTTCACGGTAGTCATTCACATATCCATATAAACCCATCTCATCGAACCTTCGGCATGTTTCGGTAAATTCAGCGTAGTTCGTAGGCAGCGGTATGCCGTATTCCTCAAACAGGTCAACGTTAGCAATGTAACCGTCTACCTCCGCGCACATGGGCAGCCAGCGTATTGCACCATTAGACTCTCTGTTGTTATCAATATAAGTGTCATAATAACTGCCGACTACGTCGGTCTCACTCAGATCCATCAGCAGGTCAGACATGTGAGATGCATCGTTAAGGGAAAAACGCCGGCAGGTGATGATATCCGGCAGACATCCTCGCTCGTTAAGATCAGTATAAAAATCCATGGTATTATACCCCACAACAAATGTGAAGTCAATGTCGGGGAACTGTGTTTCCAGCCAGGGGGTAAACTCCTGGGTCATGGACTTATCCCACAGATACATAGTTATCTCAACCTTGTCATTGTCTTTATAGTTTTCGCAGCCCGAAAGACCAAACAGTATTACCATTACCATAAGTGCAGCAATGATTCTTTTTTTCATATCTATTCTCTTCATTTCAATCCTACCTGGTTTATTTTAATGCAATATAGTTTTCCGGCTCTGCTATTGTACCTCCGTCTATGATATACGCTTTCCATGCGTCCTTTACACGCTTTTCTTCTTTCGCAAACACATAGTTTTCATCACCCAGGAAGGGACCCATATATGTGCCTAGATTAAGACATGTCACCTTAAATGTATCCTCGTCACCGATCTCTTTGCCATCCTTGCACACACGACTCAGAGTATACTTTCCGTCTGTCTCCTGCACTTCAATTGATATTCCGCTGACAGTCGGCAACGAACCATGGTTAAACGGTGTAAAGCCATTTTCAATGCCTTCTACGGAAAATCTGATATATTCTTTCAGCTCTGCACCATTCATTTCACACTGCCAGGCTTCCAGCGGATTCGGCATAATCATGTTACCAACCATCTTCTCGGTATAATCAGCCTTGAATACAGAACCTGTAAAGCTGTATGCGGGCGCAATAAGCACATCACTGCCGTAGACTCCACGCAGTGTATTGGCCATAGTAGAATAGGATTCATTACCGCCCTTTTTACGGAATCTATTGGAGTATCCACGATCCATGGACAGTACTGTTTCATTCGAATCCTCCTTGGTCTGTTTTAACTGTGTATCAAATGCCTCATAAGCTTGCTTGGCATCATATTCGCCTTGTATCATCTTTGAAATAACGTCCTGGGACACAGAAAAAAAGTCGTTGGAAGCAATACGTATATACATATGGTTTTGTTGAATCAGAGGCATAAGATTCTCAAGGTGAGGAGACAATTTAAGATCAACATTCTGGCTGTATGAAATAACATCTTCTCCTTTTGCCAGCGCATTCTGCCCTTCCTCGGAAAGCATAACACCAAGCACCTGCAGAGCTTTTTCCTGTCGTGTTTTGTCCTGCTCCAGATTCTTGTTCAGCGCCACCTGGAATGCAGGATATGTAAGTAACCACTGTTCCCCGTCCTGTCCGAAATATGGAAGAAATACAGCGTCGACGTTATTGTTCTGAAACGCAACGACATTCGATCCGCCTGAACGGATAATAGCTGCCTTACCCTCGGTAAACATATTTATAACAGGGTCATAGGAAAGCTCCAGATCCTCCGGGACGATTTTTGTATCCTTGATAAACTGCTCCATACGTTCAAAAGCACCCGGCCATACCGTATTGTCCAGCCCAGTAATATCAGTCGAAGGATCTTCGTAGCTATTACGCCACATACGTCCCTCCATAGATG
>JBJESZ010000079.1:0-36333 GCA_051883055.1 Emergencia sp. | reverse complement strand
AGCTTTTTCAAGGCTCTCAGCGATTTTTTACTTATTCAACTGTCAAACTCCCGAGTCGGATTACGTTAAAAAACCTGTGATTGTAAGGTGCTAATGGAAAGTAATCCCTTGATTTACAATATATTCAGGTGTATAATGTATGAGGCAAATCAATAAATAAAAAACGGAGGGAACGTAATGAACGTATTAGTAATTAACTGTGGTAGTTCATCATTGAAATATCAGGTTTTAGACATGACCGGCGAAAAGCTTCTTTGCAAAGGTCTGGTTGAAAGAATCGGAATGGATGGTTCTGTTATCAACCATGAAAAAATCGGAATGGATAAGGTGTCAACTTTAGTTCCTATGAATGACCATAAGGATGCTATTGCGCAGGTTTTAGCGGCAATTCAGAATCCTGAAACAGGTGTTGTAGCTTCTCTGGACGAAATCGGAGCGGTTGGACACAGAGTTGTACATGCAGGTGAAAAATTCGCAGACTCAGTAATAATCGACGACAAAGTAATCGCAGCACTTGAGGAATGCGTAGAGCTTGCGCCTCTTCACAACCCGCCTAACCTGTATGGTATCGCTGCATGCAAGGAGCTTATGCCTGACACACCAATGGTTGCAGTATTTGATACAGCTTTCCATCAGACAATGCCGCCTAAGTCATACTTGTACGCATTACCTTATGAATATTATGAAAAGTACGGAATCAGAAAGTACGGATTCCACGGAACTTCTCACAAGTACGTTGCTCAGAGAGCAGCAGCTATGTTAAATGTTAACATTAACGACCTTAAGATTATCACATGCCACCTTGGTAACGGAGCTTCCGTATCAGCTATCAAGCACGGCAGAGTAATTGATACATCAATGGGATTCACTCCATTACAGGGACTTGTAATGGGTACTCGCTGCGGAGACATTGACCCTGCTATCGTTACTTATATCAGAGAAAAGGAAAACCTTCCACAGGGCAAGGCTAACGAGATTCTGAACAAGAAATCCGGCGTATTAGGTATTTCCGGAGTTTCCAGCGACTTCAGAGACCTTGAAAATGCAGTTGCAGAAGGAAATGAAAGAGCTGCTCTTGCTCTTGAAATCTTCGCACAGAAGGTTAGATTCTATATCGGTGCATACATTGCTGAAATGAACGGTGTAGACGCTATCGTATTCACTGCAGGCGTAGGTGAAAACGACGTTAACATGAGAGAACTTATCTGCAGAGACCTTGGAAATCTGGGAATCAAGCTTGATATCATGAGAAACAAGGTTAGAGGTAAGGAGACAGATGTATCTGCAGAAGATTCAAAAGTTAAGCTTCTTCTGATCCCAACTAACGAAGAGTTAATGATTGCAAGAGACACTTATAATCTTACAAAGAATTTATAATTTTTGTTGACATACCATTGTTAAATGTGTATAATTTAGAAGTTGACGAAAATTCTATCAATGAATATAAACATTATGCACGAACAGGAGGTGTAGACAATGGCAGTACCTAAGAGGAAAACATCCAAAGCTAGAAGAGACAAGAGAAGATCCCCTAACATGAAGAAGTCAGTTCCGGGAGTATCAATCTGTCCACAGTGCCACGAGCCAAAGCTTCCACACAGAGTTTGCCCTAACTGTAACTATTATGACGGCAAGGAAGTTGTTGCAGAAGCAATCAACGCTTAGGATTGAAAAACAGAGAGTAATGAAGAGCAGTCTTTTGACTGCTCTTTTTTCATGATTCAAGTGCTTTTGTAACGGGACTAAAGCTTTATTCCGTACCTGACCATTTCGTTATATACAAGGTATAGTGTTTCGCTGCTCGGTTCACACAGAGGCATTCTGTATTCGCGCTGTATTCTGTTCATCATGTTTAAGGCGGCCTTGACAGGAATAGGATTGACCTCGCGGAAGAGGGCTTTGATGAGCGGCAGCATAGCGAGCTGCATTTTAACCGCATCTGAATGACGACCTTCGAGCCAGCGGGTTGTCATCAGGTGGTATTCGGCAGGAATTATATTTGCAACCGTAGATATACACCCGATGCCGCCAAGGGACATAACAGGTATGGTCTGGTCATCGTTTCCGGAGTAAAGGTCGAAGGTCAAAGCTTCCTCAGACTCTTTGCACTTTGCAATGTATGATGCAATTTCAGCTATCTGTGAAATGTCGCTGCTGGCTTCCTTAATTCCTGCAATGTTCGGATGGCGGCTCAGCTCAATGACCGTGTCTGCGTCTATATTAAGACCGGTACGGCTTTTTACAGAATAGAGAATAACAGGCAGATCAGTTGCATCAGCTATGGTTTCATAATGTCTGACAAGACCGGTCTGGGTGGCCTTGTTATAATAAGGTGTAACGACGAGAAGACCATCGGCGCCGGCCTGACAGAATTCTTTTGCAAGCTCAACAGATGCTGAGGTGTTGTTGGTTCCCGCACCTGCTATAACGGGCACTTTGCCTCCTGCGGTTTCCGCGGTGAACCTGACAATTTCAATTTTTTCAGATGTAGAAAGGGTTGACGCTTCCCCGGTCGTTCCGCAGCATACAATGGCATCTGTGCCTGAATCCAGGTGCCACTGAATCAGTTTTTTCAAAGCAGTGTAATCTATGGAATTATTTTTAAAAGGTGTTACTAAGGCTACACCTGAGCCGGTGAAAATTGACATGATTGAACCCTCACTTTTCGTATAACACAGTATATGTGTCTGCATGCTTTTTCGTGTTGAAATACTAATAAAAAAATGGTAAAATTATATGATAAGCTGAGTAAAATAATTACGTAAAGGAGATTAAATAAATGAGACAATTAGACAGAAAACTTAAGGTTGGTATTCTGGGAGGAACAGGTATGGTAGGACAGAGATTTATATCTCTTCTTGAAAATCATCCATGGTTCGAAGTAGTTACCATTGCGGCAAGTGCAAGAAGCGCAGGTAAGACCTATGCGGAAGCCGTAGGTGATAGATGGAAAATGTCTACCCCGATGCCTGAAACTGTAAAGAATATTATCGTTAAGGATGTTAAGGATGTAAAAGAGGTTGCAGATACAGTCGATTTCGTATTCAGTGCTGTTGATATGACAAAAGAAGAAATCAGAGCAATTGAAGATGAATATGCAAAGACAGAGACTCCTGTTGTTTCAAATAACAGCGCTCACAGATGGACTCCGGACGTTCCTATGATTATCCCTGAAATCAATATGGATCATGCTGAGGTAATAGAATATCAGAAGAAGAGACTGGGAACAGAGAGAGGATTCGTAGCAGTTAAACCTAACTGCTCAATTCAGGGATACGCACCGGCACTGGCTGCATGGAAAGAATTTGAGCCTGCAGAGGTTGTTGTAACTACATACCAGGCAATTTCAGGCGCAGGAAAGACATTCAGGGAATGGCCTGAAATGATCGAGAATATCATTCCGTACATCGGCGGAGAAGAAGAAAAGAGCGAACAGGAACCTCTTAGAATCTTCGGACATATTGAAAATGGTGAAATTGTTAAGGCCTCATTGCCTGTTATTACATCACAGTGCGTAAGAGTACCGGTTCTTGACGGACACACTGCTGCTGTATTTGTAAGATTCAACAAGAAACCAACCAGAGAGGAATTAATCGACAGACTCGTAAATTATAAGGGATTCCCTCAGGAGGCAGGTCTTCCAAACGCACCTAAGCAGTTTATCCAGTACCTTGAGGATGATAACAGACCTCAGGTTAAGCTTGATGTAGATTTCGAAAACGGATTTGGAATTTCAATCGGAAGATTAAGAGAAGATACTGTATACGATTTCAAATTCATCGGTCTTGCTCATAATACAGTAAGAGGTGCAGCCGGTGGCTCTGTACTTTGTGCTGAAAGTCTGGTTGAAAAGGGATACATCAATCATAAATAGGAGGGAAATAAGTGACTTATTTTGAAGCCATAATTTTGGGATTAGTGCAGGGACTCGCAGAGTTTCTGCCAATCAGCAGCTCAGGACATCTGGCTCTGCTGCAGGGATTATTTGGAATTGAAGGAGAAAGTGTGCTTCTTTTTGCCGTTCTTCTTCATGTAGGCACCTTAGTTTCTGTATTTGTCTGCTACTGGAGGGATATCTGGGAGCTGATAGTAGAACTGTGTATTACAGTCAAGGATATATGCACAGGTAAGGGACTGCGTTTAAAAGAGAGACCTGTGCGCAAGCTTGGGGTTATGATTATTGTTGCAACCATACCTACTGGAATAATCGGAGTGCTGTTTAATGATATTTTTGAGGGTATGTACTCATCCTTTATCGCAATCGGTATCGGGTTTATTGTTACAGGCGTTCTTATGTTTCTTGCTGAAAGAATGGGTTCAGCAAACAGGGGAATAGAGCATATGAACTTCAGAAATGCTCTGTTTATCGGTACACTGCAGGGAGTTGCCATCTGCCCCGGAGTGTCAAGATCGGGTTCAACCCTTATAGGAGGCCTTACTACGGGTCTTAAAAGAGAATTCGCTGTAAAATTTGCGTTTCTTATTTCTATACCGTCAATCCTTGGATCGGTGGTTATGGAAGTTCCCGATGCAGTCAGAGAAGGCCTGGATCCGGGCACTATCGGACCTGTAATTGCAGGAATGGTCATAGCAGCTGTTTCCGGCATTATTGCTATTAAGAGTATGATTAAAATCGTATCAGATAAGAAGCTGAGTTATTTCTCATACTATGTTTGGGTATTAGGTATAATTACAATCTGTTTAGGCTTGTTTTCCGACAAGTTTTAATCAAAACTGAATGTTAGAGAGGGGTTACAAATTGGCTAAGGCTAAGAAGAATTCCAACAATAAAAAAACAACAAATTCCAAAAAAACAAAGACAGGAAATAAACCTGATATCAACGAACAAAGACGTGCTGACAAGCGCGTCCTTGACGTAATATGGGCTGTAATCTTTATTGCAGTTGGAATATTCCTGTTTGCGGCGGTTCAGTTTGAGGCTGCAGGTCAGCTCGGCAATACAATAGGAGAGGTTCTTAAGGGCGTTTTCGGTCACGTAGGACTGGCTCTGCCATGGTATCTCATTCTTTATGGAATAATGCTGTTTGCAAAGAAAACAGCACACATCAGTAAGCTTTCGGGTGTCCTGACCTTTGCTATACTTCTCTTTGCCTGCATTATCAATTCTGCAAGATTTATAGAGGCAAGCAAGCTGGAGTTCCTGTTTAAGGAATTTTATGAGAGCGGTATCACGCTGAAAAGCGGTGGCATATTCGGTATGACCGTGGGCACGATGCTTATTAAAATGATTGGAAGTGTAGGCCTTTATATTTTTTCCTCGGTGGGAATAATAATCTGCTTCCTTATCGTATTTAATACACCTGTTTCCAGAGGAATGGACAGATTTGCCGAAAGACGTGAAGAAAAAAGACACGAAAAAGAACTTATGGCAATTGAAAGAGCAGAGATGGAAGCAGAAATGAAGAAAAATACACCGGCTCATGACATTGCACCTATGCAGCTGACTTTTTCACCTGAACAGATGGAAAATCCATATGACAAACCGTCATCAAAATGGAAAGAAAAAAATCAAAAAGACAATATATTAAGATATATGACAGATGATGATCCGTTCCGCAGCGAAAATCAGCTGAAAATTACAACATCCTATGGCCTTGAGGAAAAGGTGGATTACGGCGAGGGATACGGTCTGAATCCGGACAGCGATACCAGGCCTAAGAGAGGCAGGAGTAAAGGGAGGGGACTGGAGCCTTCTGCAGAAACTGCTGCAGAATCGGTCTGCAGTACAATTAAATCCTCAGAGCCGGCAGCTTCTGAGCCTCTCATAAAGGACAAAACTGCTGACGTTCCGGGTGTAATCACCGTGGACGAGCCCGTGAAGCTGACAAAGAAGGAAGCAAGTGCACTTACTCTTGATCCTGCCGAAATGACAGAACAGAAAATACATAAACAGTATAAGAAGCCGCCGATCAGTTTCCTGAACAAGCCTCAGCAGCCGGACAGGGGCAATATCAACATGGAACTGAAGATGAAGGCTGCCAAGCTGGAAGAAACACTGCAGAACTTCCATGTTGATGCAAGAGTGATACAGGTAACTCAGGGACCTGCAGTGACAAGATATGAGATTCAGCCTAATGTAGGAGTTAAGGTTAACAGCATTGTAAGACTTGCCGACGATATTGCTCTGAATCTGGAGGCCAAGAGTATCAGAATAGAAGCTCCTATCCCGGGCAAGGCTGCGGTCGGCATAGAAGTTGAGAATGACCGCATTAATATGGTTACCCTTCGAGAAATTATAGATTCCAGGGAGTTTAAGGATGCAAAGTCTAAGATAACCTTTGCGGTAGGCAAGGACATAGCGGGAAAAGCCATTGTAGCTGACCTTAAAGGAATGCCGCACCTGCTTATCGCAGGTTCAACCGGCTCGGGAAAGAGTGTCTGCATTAACAGCATTATTACAAGTATTCTGTATAAAGCAGATCCTGACGAGGTCAAACTGGTTCTGATAGATCCTAAGGTTGTAGAACTTGGAAACTATAATGGAATACCGCACCTGCTGATTCCTGTAGTGACTGAGCCGACAAAGGCTGCGGCCGCGCTGAACTGGGCTGTTGCCGAGATGACAGACAGATATAAGAAGTTCGCAGAAAACCAGGTGAGGGATCTCCAGAGCTACAACGATGCGATGAAGGCTAAGGGAGAGGCTGATGAAGTGATGCCTCAGATTGTTATTATCATCGACGAGCTTGCAGATCTGATGATGGCTGCGCCGTCACAGGTTGAAGAGTCAATCTGCCGGCTTGCACAGATGGCAAGAGCAGCGGGCATGCATCTTATTGTCGCAACCCAGAGACCGTCCGTCGATATCATCACCGGAGTTATCAAAGCGAACATACCTTCACGTATTGCCTTTGCTGTATCATCTCAGTTTGATTCCAGAACCATACTGGACATGTCAGGAGCTGAAAAACTGGTTGGAAAGGGCGATATGCTTTTCAATCCTCTGGGTACGGGTAAGCCTGTCAGAGTACAGGGTACATTCGTATCGGATTCGGAGGTTCAGAAGGTAATTGACTTTGTTAAGGCTCAGGTAGAGGAAGTTGAATATTCAGGAGATGTTCTTCAATCCATCGAAAAAGGTAACATGACCGGCGACAAGTCAGAAGATGATGGGGACGAGCTGCTTGCAGATGCAATTGAATGTGTTGTTTCTGCCGGACAGGCTTCCGTTTCAATGCTGCAGAGAAGATTTAGAATAGGATATAACAGAGCTGCAAGAATAGTGGACATGATGGAGGCGAGGGGAATCGTCGGTCCACAGGACGGAAGCAGACCGAGACAGGTGCTGCTGACAGAGGAGGAGCTTGCTGCAATGAAGGAAGAAGTGGTGGAATAATAGGAATGAAAGTATATATTGACACATTGGGATGCCCTAAGAATTTCAACGATTCTGAAGCTGCATCCGGTATACTAGAAAACAGAAATCATATTTTAGTAAACCAGCCTGATGAGGCCGATGTAATTATCGTTAATACCTGCGGTTTCATCAACGATGCAAAAACCGAATCAATAGCACGCATCTTCGAAATGGCGGAGTACAAAGCTGAAGGCAGGAAGCTGATAGTATCCGGATGTCTTTCCGAAAGATACGGAGAAGAGCTTTTCGAGGAAATGCCGGAGGTTGATGTCTTTTTAGGTGTAAATGAATACGACAGACTTCCCGATATAATCGAGAATCTGAATCATCGTCAGGTGATTACTTCAGGCTGTTATTCAGAAGTGCTGGAATCTGTTCCAAGGAAGCTCTCTGATAATCCTTACACAGCAACTGTAAAAATTGCTGAAGGATGTAATAACATCTGTGCTTACTGTGTTATTCCTAAAATAAGGGGCAGATACAGAAGCAAGCGTGAGGAGGACATAATCAGCGAAGCTAAGCAGCTGGCAGAAGCAGGCTGCAGGGAGCTTATTCTTATTGCTCAGGACGTCACATATTACGGCAAAGATCTTTACGGAGAATTAAGACTGCCGAAGCTGCTTAAGAAGCTCTGCAGAATAGATGGAATTCACTGGATAAGGCTTATGTACTGTTACGAGGATCGGATTACCGATGAACTGATTCAGGTTATTGCAGAAGAGGAAAAGATATGCAATTATATTGATATACCTGTTCAGCATGCCAGCGACAGTGTCCTGAAAGCAATGAACAGAAGATCTACTTCAGCTTCAATAAAAAATACTGTGGCAAGGCTGAAAAAAGCTGTACCGGATATTCATATCAGAACGACTCTGATTGTCGGCTTTCCGGGAGAAACAGAAGATGACTATGATACTCTTGTAGATTTCGTGGAGGAAGAAAGATTTGACAGACTTGGTGTATTCGCTTACTCTCAGGAAGAGAATACCGAGGCTGGTGAAATGGAAAATCAGATCGACGACGAAATCAAACAGGAGAGACTTGACGGCATCATGCGCCGTCAGCTTGACATTTCACTGGAATCTAACAGAGAAAAGATTGGTAAGACTCTGGAGGTTTTGATAGACGATATTGATGAAGACGGAAGCTACATCGGAAGAACGGAGTACGATGCACCGGAAATCGATAACGCTGTTATCTTCACCTCGGAAAAAGAGCATAAGATTGGTGATTTTGCAATGGTTACAATCGACGATGCTTTCGATTATGATTTAGTGGGAAGAGAGGAATAGAGATGAATTTACCAAATAAACTGACAATTGCACGTGTAATTGCGGTGCCGTTTTTTATTGCGGCATATATGACAGGACTGTATTATGTTGCTTTTGTCCTGTTTATTCTTGCATCACTGACAGATATGCTTGACGGCAAGATTGCAAGAAAGTACAACCTTGTTTCTAATTTCGGCAAGATTATGGATCCGCTTGCAGATAAGATTCTTGTTTATTCAGCATTCTGTCTGATGGTTCAGGACGGAACCGTTCCCGGATGGATGCTGATCGTTATTCTTGCAAGGGAGTTTACTATTGCAGGCATGAGAACTGTTGCTGCATCAGAGGGTATAGTCATTGCGGCAGGCATGAGCGGAAAAATCAAAACTGTTCTGCAGATGATCGCTGTTCCGCTGCTGCTTCTAACTGCAGCACTTACAGAAACCGGAGTTTACACATATTTCAACATGGCGGGACAGGTGTTCCTGTGGGCGTCACTTGTTATGACTGTATACTCAGGCGTGGAGTATGTAGCTAAGAATATAGGAGTTTTTAAGGAGTAATTACAATGATGAAAGCTGTTTGTGAAAAACTGGTTTCCAGAGGTATTACCATATCCGCATGCGAATCTTGTACCGGGGGTCTGTTTGCGTCCAGGCTGACAGACATGCCCGGTATTTCTGCTGTTTTTGACAGAAGTCTTGTGACATATTCTTACAGGGCAAAGATGGAGGAGCTGGGTGTGAAAGAGGAAACACTCAGAATTTATACTGCGGAAAGCTATGAGGTGGCTGAGGAAATGGTTCTGGGACTAAAGGAAAAGACGGGGAGCGACGTCTGTGTTTCTGTGACAGGACTGGCAGGTCCGGGTGGCGGAACTGATGATAATCCTGTCGGAACCATTTACATTGCCTGTGCATACGAAGGCAGAGTTGATGTGAAGAAGCTTCAGACCGGGTCTGCCGACAGGAGCTATAACCGTGAGTATGCAGTAAATGAAATGTTCAGACTGATTGACAGAATGATCGGATAACCGGTTAATCAGTAAATTAACTAGAAAATATTGACATTTTCGCGAAAGTAGAATATAGTAATAAATGTAAAAAACTTACAATTAAAAAGTCTTGACCATAGTGGCAGGATGGGGTATTATGAATGTAAGAACAAATGTTCTATATGGAGGGAAAATAATAATGGACGAAAGAGAAAAAGCCCTGGAGGCAGCGCTTGCGCAGATACAGAAACAGTTTGGTAAGGGTGCCATAATGAAAATGGATGACACTTCTGCACTGAATATAGATACAATATCAACAGGCTCGACGAGCCTGGACATTGCAACAGGGGTTGGCGGTGTTCCGAGGGGAAGAATCGTTGAAATATATGGACCGGAATCATCCGGTAAGACAACCCTGACCTTACATATCGTTGCAGAGGCACAGAAGAACGGGGGCAAGGCGGCATTCATCGATGCTGAACATGCTCTGGATCCTATCTATGCGAGAAACCTTGGCGTAAACGTCGAGGAACTGATTGTTTCACAGCCGGATACAGGTGAACAGGCTCTGGAAATATGTGACATGCTCGCACGAAGCGGAGCCCTGGATGTTATAGTAATCGACTCAGTTGCAGCGCTTGTTCCCAAGGCTGAAATAATGGGAGAAATGGGTGATTCACACGTTGGTCTTCAGGCAAGGCTTATGTCTCAGGCTCTCAGAAAGATTGCGGGTGCAGTTAACAAGACGAACACATGTGTAATTTTCATAAATCAGCTTCGTGAGAAAATCGGAGTAATGTTCGGCAATCCTGAAACAACTACAGGCGGACGTGCTCTTAAGTTCTACGCTTCCATGCGTATGGATGTAAGAAGAGTGGAAACTATCAAGAGCGGTGATCAGATGCTTGGGAACAGAACAAGAGTAAAGATTGTAAAGAACAAGGTTGCTCCACCGTTCAAGCAGGCTGAATTCGATATAATGTACGGAAAGGGAATCTCCAAATCAGGAGATGTACTTGACTGTGCAGTTGAGGCAAAGATAATCGAGAAGGCCGGCTCGTGGTACAGCTATGCAGGCGACAGAATCGGACAGGGACGTGAGAACGTTAAGAATTTCCTTGAAGAAAATCCTGATATTCTTGCAAAAGTTGAGGCTGAGCTTCTGGCAACACTTAAACCTGCAGCAGAAGAGGAAGTTGCAGTTGACGAAGACGGTGTAGTTATTGAATAAACTTAATAAATTAATGGGAGACTAAAAAAATGGAAGCAATTAAATGTATCAAGGAAAGAAGAAGTATCAGAAAATTCAAGGCTGATAAAGTTAGCAGAGACGTTGTGAATGAAATTGTTGAAGCTGCTGCTTATGCTCCGTCATGGAAGAACACACAGATTACAAGATATACTGTAATCGAAGATGAGGCTCTTAAGGCTAAGATTGCTGATGAATGTGTGCTTGGATTCAAGTACAACAGCAGCACTATTAAGGGTGCACCTCAGCTTGTAGTAGTTTCTTACATTACAGGTCGTTCAGGCTATGAGAAAGATGGTTCATACACAACATCCAAGGAAGACAGATGGGAGGCCTTTGATACAGGAATTGCTACACAGACATTCTGTCTGGCTGCACACGATAAAGGTGTCGGAACAGTAATCCTTGGAATATTCGATGAGGCGATGGTTACTGAAGTTGTGGGACTTCCGGAAGGTCTGAGAGTTGCAGCCCTGATTTCAATGGGATATGCTGACTGTGAAGCACCTGAAGCACCTAAGAGAAAGGCCGTAGAGGATTTAGTTTCCTACAGATAATATTGTTGCAGTTATCAAAGAAATAGTCTTTCGACTTTCAAAAAGATTCGAAGACCCTTGCAATTGCAGGGGTTTTTCTTATATGATGAAAAGCTCTGTATAATGTCAACACAGAGTAAAAAAATATAGCATGCTGGAAATAATCAGTTGAACAAATGTTCGATGCGTGGTACAATATAATAAATCTCACGATATCGTTAGATTTAAAATATGTGATTTGGAGGAAATAAAGTGGCTGTATGCTATGAGAAGCTATGGGATATTCTTGATAAAAAGAATATGAAGCGAACAGATTTAAAGGAAGCAGCTGGAATCAGCTTTAATGTCCTAGCACGTTTAGGAAAAGAAGAAACAGTATCACTAGAAAGCATTGAAAAAATTTGCGCAGCCCTAGATTGTAATATTGGTGAAATGATGGATGTTGTCACAGAAAATCATTGTAGAAAACCTACCACAATAGAACTATTTGCTGGTGCAGGAGGGTTGGCATTAGGGGTTGAAGAAGCTGGCTTTGAAACACTTGGACTTATAGAGTTTGACAAAGATGCAGCCGATACATTGAAATTAAACAGACCAAATTGGCGTGTAATCCATGACGATATTGCGAACATTTCAAAATTGGATTTAGAGGAATACTTTTCCATAAAAAAGGGAGAATTAGATTTATTATCTGGCGGAGCTCCTTGCCAGTCTTTTTCATATGCAGGAAATCGTCTGGGACTCGAAGATGCAAGAGGAACACTATTCTATCATTATGCTAAGTTTTTAAACAAACTTCAGCCAAAGATGTTTCTTTTTGAAAATGTAAAAGGCTTAAGAAGCCATGATAAAGGAAGAACTTATAAGACAATATTAAGCATCTTCGAGCAAGAAGGATATACAATCACGGAAAATCAGATTAGAGTATTGAATGCATGGGATTATGGAGTTCCCCAGAAGAGAGAAAGATTGATTACTATTGGAATTAGAAACGATTTGGTTAATAATATTCATTTTGAGTTCCCACAACCGCATGACTATAAACCGGTATTGAAAGATATTTTACTTGATTGCCCGGAAAGTCCAGGTGTCAGCTATTCAGAATATAAAAAATCTATATTCGAGCTAGTTCCTCCAGGTGGATATTGGAGAGATATTCCGGAAGATAAAGCAAAAGAATATATGAAAAGCTGCTGGGATATGGAAGGTGGAAGGACAGGCATATTGAGAAGATTAAGTCTGGATGAGCCTTCTTTAACTGTGCTTACATCACCAAGCCAAAAGCAGACGGACAGATGTCATCCACTTGAGGCAAGACCATTTACAGTTAGAGAAAATGCAAGATGCCAGACTTTCCCTGATGAATGGGAGTTTTGTGGAAGTATTAGTCAACAGTATAAGCAAGTCGGCAATGCGGTTCCTGTGAATTTGGCTTATGAAATTGCATTGAAAATCAAAGAAGGATTGGAGTGTTTGAAATGTGGCCATTAAACTTTATAACAGAGAAAGACTTTGAAACTCATGTTAAAGCGACCATTGAAAAGTATGGTGAAAAATTAGACTCTTTTGACTTAAAGCGTTTCAACAAGAATCTGATTGACCCTGTTAAACTAATCTTTGATAAGACAGTATATCGTTCTACTTGGGAAGAAATCGTCAGTAATGAAATCTTTCGACAAAGGGATAAGTCAAATAATAATGATATTGGATATTTTCATCAGAGAATCTTTCAGTACATTGATAATTGCGAAGTTCCACCAAACGGCGAAAGCGGAGGATGGGATGTAATCTACAGAAATCCAAAGAGTATAGAGATTCCCGACGCAGGAAAAGTTAGTACTGTGTATGTGGAAATGAAGAATAAACATAATACAATGAATTCCGCTTCTGCGGGGAAAACATTTATAAAGATGCAAAATCAGCTGCTCAATGACGATGACTGTGCATGCTTTCTTGTAGAAGCAATTGCTCAGAAATCTCAAAATATTAAGTGGGAAACTACTGTGGATAAGAAAAAGGTTGGGCATAAACTTATCAGACGTGTAAGCATGGATCAGTTCTATGAATTAGTAACAGGAGAAGAGGACGCGTTTTATAAAATGTGTATGGTGTTACCGGAAGCTATCGAAAAGGTTGTCAATACTATGGATGATGTAAGGGTTCCTGAAGATATGGTTATGTCTGAGTTAAGAGAATGGGCACAGCATCTCGATGGAGCAACAGAGGACTTGTCTATTTCTATGGCAGTATATATGCTTGGATTTAGTGGATATACGGGCTTTTATTGATTTTCATTAATAGGAAAGTGTTATTAAAATATACTGAGATTATTCTATGGTATTTAATTCACACTATGCAAAAGTCTATAAATCAAAATATAGAACGAATAGAGACTAAAAATAGTATGAATAAATTGCTGAAAAATGTTTGACAAACCCTTGAATTCATGGTATTATAACCGAGTTAGACCGCACGGAAGAGGTTTGCAGTGGAGTATTCACGGACGATTCCGTGAATCACCTTAAAAGGCGAGACTGGATAGAGGAGGTAAGAAGAAACATGTACGCAGTAATTGAAACAGGCGGAAAGCAGTACAGAGTACAGGAAGGCGACATCATTACAGTTGAAAAGCTTAACGTTGAAGCCGGAGAAAAGGTTGTATTCGACAAGGTACTGGTTCTAGCTGGAGAAGGAGACCTTAAGGTTGGAGCACCATACGTTGAAGGTGCAGCAGTAGCAGGTGAAGTAGTTGAAAATGGTAAGGGAAAGAAAGTTATCATCTTCAAGTACAAGGCTAAGAAGGACTACAGAAAGAAGCAGGGTCACAGACAGCCATACACAATGGTTAAGATTGAATCATTAGGAGGAGAAGCTCCTAAGGCAGCTGCTAAGGCAGAAGCAACAGAAGATACTGAAAAGAAAGTTTCAGCTTCAATGAAGAAAGATGAATTAATTGCTTTCGCTGCAGAAAACAATATTGAAGTAGATGCTAAAGCTACAAAGGCTGTAATCATCGAAACAATCGAAGCAGCATTAAAGTAATTCCAATAGCCACGAAAGTAAGGAGGTGTCTGGAACATGGCAAGTAAAAAAGGAGTAGGTAGCTCTAAGAACGGTCGTGACTCCGAGTCCAAACGTTTAGGCGTTAAGACAGGTGACGGACAGTTTGTTAGCGCTGGAAGCATTTTGGTTAGACAGAGAGGTACTAAGTTCCATCCTGGTAACAATGTAGGCATCGGCGGAGATGACACATTATTTGCTAAGATTGACGGTGCTGTTAAGTTTGAAAGAAAAGACAAGACTAGAAAACAGGTAAGCGTTTATCCAAAACAGGCATAAGAAAACCTTAAAGCCCCTAACACGAGTAGGGGCTTTTAATGTATCTAATTGTAAGAACAGTAAGGGGGTTCTAAATTAATGTTTGTAGATAGAGCCAAAATATTCATAAAATCGGGAAAAGGCGGAAACGGATGCGTATCATTCCGTAGAGAGCCTTATGTACCTGAAGGCGGACCTGACGGTGGAGATGGAGGAAAGGGCGGAGACGTTATTTTCCAGGCCGACAGAAATCTGCGTACTCTTATGGACTTCAGATATAAGAGAAAGTATGAAGCAGAGAACGGTCAGAACGGTATGAAGAAAAAGAGATTCGGCAAAAACGGCGAAGATCTTATAATCAAAGTCCCTATGGGAACCGTTGTCATAGATGAAGAGACAGGTCTTGTAATGAAGGACCTTGTTGAAGACGGTGAAAGCTTTGTCGCTGCAAAGGGCGGTCGCGGAGGAAAAGGAAATGTGCATTTCAAAAACTCTGTCAGACAGGCACCGAACTTTGCTGAGGCAGGCGGCTTTGCTAAAGAGAGAAATGTTATTCTCGAAATGAAAATGATAGCTGACGTTGGTCTGGTAGGTTTCCCAAATGTTGGAAAATCAAGCCTTCTTGCTACTGCAACAAGTGCACAGCCCAAAATTGAGAACTATCATTTCACTACAATAAATCCAAATCTGGGAGTTGTTCAGCTTTACGATTCCAGCTTCGTAATGGCTGATATCGCAGGTATTATTGAAGGAGCCCATCAGGGTCTGGGTTTGGGATTTAAATTCCTCAAACACATTGAAAGAACCAAGGTTCTGATTCATGTTGTGGATGTTTCAGGCAGCGAAGGAAGAAATCCAATAGAAGATTTTGATAAAATAAACAACGAGCTGCTGATGTACAGCGAAAGAGTTGCCAAAAAACCTATGCTGGTTGCGGCGAACAAGATGGACATGCTGGATGAGGACGATCCGCAATATATTGAATTCAAGGAATACGTTGAAGGAAAAGGTTACAGAGTGTTCCCGATCTGTGCCCCAATCAATCTGGGCGTACAGGAACTTCTGGCGGCTGCTCTGGAGGAACTTCAGAAGGCTGCGCTTAATCCTGAGGAAGAAGATGAATATCAGTATTTCGATTTCGAAAACGATGACAAGGATCCTGACTACAAGGAAGTCTATGCCGAAAAAGCAGGTAATGATTATATTATTTACGGCAAACAGCTGCGTAAGATCTTTGATTCAACAAACTTCAACGATATGGGCTCACTGCGCTATCTGTACAAGTATATAGAAAGCAAGGGTGCAATCGACAAGCTTCTTGAGCTTGGTCTTGAAGAAGGTGATACGATTAAGGTATTTGACTACGAATTTGAATACTGGGATGAATTCGATTTCTAATATAAATTGAATAATAAAGAATGTCATATAAAGCACCTCTGTATAATACTCTGTATTGTATAGGGGTGATTTTATGAAACGGAAGAAATATGCAGTAAAGCTTTGCATTCAACTTTGTATATGTGTAGTGATAACCTTATCTGCACTGGTTATGAAAAACAGCAGCAATACTGCAGTATCCGAATATTACGACAAACTGTGCAGCGTGGTCTGCCGTAACATAACTGTATCAGAGCTTCAGGAGGCTGGTTCCAAAGCTGTATCAAAGCTGAAAGACACGCCGGCACGAATTGTTTCGACAGTGGTACAGGTTAACAAGAACTCGCAGTACGGCGTCCCCATAGATGAAAACCGTGTTACGGAAACGGTGAAACAGGTTCATTCAGTAGCAGGAGGCAAGGTGCAGAGTGTTGGAAAAAACTCCGAAAACGGCCTTTTTGTTGTCATAAAGCATGAAGAAGCTGTGTCTACATACGGACATCTGGAGGACGTCAGCGTGGTACCCGATGAAAGAGTTCAGCGCGGAGAAATAATTGGAAGCTACAACCCTGAATGCGGCAATGAATTTTATTATGAATTAACGCCTGATATGTGATATACTAGTTAACAGAAAGCTGGTGAACATATGAACAGAAGAATAAGTCGCGAAGAATGCGAACAACTTTATATAGAAAACAATACTCCGGCCCATGTGATAAGGCACTGCAAGGCCGTATGCAGGGTTGCTCTTACCGTAGCGGAAAAGATGAACGAACACGGCTCATGCTTTGATCTGGCTTTGATAGAGGGAGCGGCTCTGGCACATGATGTTGCAAGAGTCGATGAAGACCATGGAAGTGTGGGTGCCAGAATACTGGAGGAACACGGATATCATGACGAGGCAGAAATAGTTAAGGTTCACATGATGTACAATCTGAATGAATTTGAGAATCTTAATGAAACGGATATGGTCTGTCTCGGAGACAGACTTGTAAAAGAGGACAGGTATGTTGGTCTGGATGAACGTATTAAGTATATTCTGGACAAGGCTCCACAGTATATTCCGGGAGTGAGAGAGCATATTCTGAAGACCAGGGAAAAAACCAGAGCGCTGCTGGACCGGATAAGTGAATATATCGGTCAGTCCATAGACAGTCTTTTTGAGGAATAAAAAAATAAAATAGAATTGAGAGGATATTTTGATGAAATCGAGGTTAAACAACCTTCTTAAACAAGTTGAGAAACCAGCCAGATACATTGGCGGGGAATATAACATTGCTATTAAGAATCCTGAGGATGTGAAGACAAGATTTGCCTTTGCATTCCCGGATTTGTATGAAATCGGCATGTCCTACATGGGGCTGCAGGTTCTGTACCACAATCTTAACAGGGAAGATGATATTTACTGTGAGAGAGTTTTTGCACCTGCTGCGGATATGGAAGCTTTGATGAAGGAAAATGATATTCCGCTGTTTACGCTGGAGACAAAAACTCCGGTTAAGGAAATGGACTTCTTTGGCTTTACACTGCAGTATGAGATGTCATTTACCAACATTCTGAATATGCTTGATATGGCACAGATTCCACTGCTGGCAAAGGAAAGAAGTGAAGATGATCCTATTATAATAGCGGGAGGACCTTGTGCATACAATCCTGAACCATTGGCTGATTTTGTAGATATTTTCATGATAGGAGACGGTGAGGAAAGTCTTCCGGCTTTGATGAAAAAATACGGACAGGCTAAAGAAAAAGGATTGTCAAAGGAAGAATTCTATAAGGAAATTGCAGGGGATACAGGAGTGTATATTCCGTCATTCTATAATGTTATTTACAACGATGACGGAACTGTAAAGGCATATGAGAAGAACTTTGAGGGTGCACCGGACAGAGTGGAAAGATGCATTATAGAGGATATCGAAAATATTGAGTTTCCAACATCTCCAATCGTTCCTATTATTGAGACTGTTCATGACCGCTCAGTTGTTGAAACCTTCAGAGGCTGCACAAGAGGCTGCAGATTCTGTCAGGCCGGCATGATATACAGACCGGTTCGCGAACGTTCTAAGGAAAAGATTATGGATCTTGCCATGAAGCAGCTTGCCAATACAGGTCACGAGGAGCTGTCGCTTCTGTCACTTTCAACAAGCGACTACTCCAAATTCGAACCGCTGGCCATAGAACTGATGCAGGAATGCAAGAAGCGCCACGTGTCTCTGTCACTGCCATCGCTCAGACTTGACACCTTCTCCTTCAATGTTCTGGAAGAGATTCAGGGTTATAAGAAGTCCGGACTGACCTTTGCACCGGAAGCCGGAACGCAGAGACTGAGAGATGTTATAAATAAAGGTATTACAGAAAAGGATATATACGATGCTGTAGAACAGGCCATTGAGCTGGGATGGAAGCACATCAAGCTTTACTTCATGATCGGCCTTCCTACTGAAACATATGAGGATTTGGACGGAATCGCTGAAATTGCAAGAAACATCGTGAATATTCACAGACAGTCAGGTAAAGGAGGACGATTTAACGTTACGGTAAGCGTATCCAACTTCGTTCCTAAAGCACATACTCCTTTCCAGTGGGCTGGCCAGGATAATACTGAGGAGTTCACTAAAAAGCACGACTATCTCCGCAAAAAGCTAAACATGAAGAGTGTAACCTTCAACTATCATGATGATGCAGTCAGCACTTACGAGGCTGTATTTGCAAGAGGTGACAGACGTCTTGGAAGACTTCTTCTTGAAGCTCACAGGCAGGGATGCCGACTTGACAGCTGGTCAGAGCACTTTGACCTGGCAAAATGGAAGAGAGCAATTGAAGCATCAGAAACAGATGTTGAATTCTACACAACAAGAGCAAGAAGTTTTGATGAGATTCTGCCTTGGGACATTATTGACTCATCAGTTTCAAAGAAATTCCTTATGTCAGAAGCAGAGAAGGCAACGGCAGAAAAGACAACACACGACTGCCGTTACGGCTGCGTGGGCTGCGGAATAAACAGAAGAGTAGAGTGTAGGCTGGGAGGTATCTATGAGTAAATATATTATCAGATTCGCCAAGGAAGGCTATATGAAATACACATCTCACCTTGACATGCTCAGACTTTTCCAGCGTGCGTTCAAGAGATGCAGCATTTCCCTTGAACACTCGCAGGGATTCAATCCGCATCCGAAAATGGGTTTTGCCCAGCCGCTTTCGCTGGGGTATACCGCCGCATATGAAATCCTTGAGTTTGAAACTGTAGAGGATCTTCTTCCTGCTGATATTAAGGCATCGATCAGCGAAATTATGCCTCAGGGACTGACTATCAAAGCCTGCAGCCGTCTGAACGACGATGTGAAATCTCTTGCTGCAATCGTTGATGAGGCTGAGTATGCTGTAACCCTGCCGGTTAAGAGCGACAGTGGTGATTTTGGACAGGTGCTGGCAGACTATCTTGCTCAGAGCAGTATCAAAGCTTACAAGAGACAGAAAAAAACCAAGAAGATGGTCGAAGTCGATATCAGGGGTAAAATCAGAGATATCCAGCTTGTTGATGGAGAATATCTTACACTGAAAATGATTCTCGATTGCGGAAGCACTTCAAACCTGAGTCCTGAGCAGGTTATAGCATCTTTTATTGAATTTGCTAAGCTCAATGTTGAAAGATACGACGTAGAGGTGGAGAGAACGACAATCAGTTTTGATAGAAAATTACATATTTAACCATTTTTGACCTTTTTTGACTTGACGATGCCTTGACGTAGATGTAAAATAATGGTAGCAATCCACACAATTATTTTATTATGAAAGGCATAATATGGACAAGTTTAACATGGAAAATCTGAAGGCTGCTGTAAATGCAGTAATTGACAGAAGCAAGAGGGATAAAAGAATATGGATAGCAGCGGCATCAGCAGTAGTCCTGATAGTCGCTGTTTTGTTTTTTGGAAACTATGGGAAAAATGAAAAGCTGGTTATAACATCACCGGAGGACGAAACTCTGCAGGTAGCTGACAGCCAGGATACTGCTGTTTCTGCAAAGATTATATACGTTGATATAAGCGGTGAGGTTAAGAATCAGGGAGTATATCAGGTTGCTGACGGAACAAGGCTGTTTGAGGTTATAGAAAAAGCCGGAGGGCTGACTGCCAATGCAAGCATAGAAAGCATAAACCAGGCTGAGGTTGTGACAGATGGACAGAAAATAATTGTACCAAATAAAGACGATTTCGTAACATCCGGATCTGGTCAGAACCAGGGAAGTAAAGGTCTTATGGATAACGGTCTTGTCAATATAAATATTGCCGACCTCGACGGACTGCAGGAAATACCAGGTGTCGGCCCTGCAACAGCAGAAAAGATTATAGCTTACAGAAACAGCAACGGAAGCTTCAAAAGTAAGGAGGATCTGATGAATGTGAGTGGAATCGGCCAGAAAACCTTTGACAAAATTAAGGATATGATTACTGTGTAACTGTATATTTCAGCTGAAAATGGCAAGAATATCCTTGAGGTGAATTATATGTTTAGTCAAAAGAAGAGAGTTCCCTGGGGATGGATTGCCATAGTCATTGTACTCGCAGCCTTCGGCTTTCTGATGATTTTTGCTGCATTAACCGATGATACTGATCCGCAGGAAGGTGAAAATAACAATATGCCGCAGCAGAGTGTGCAGTCTGATCAGGAAGATGATGCAAATACCGATAATGACGGTAATGGGGAAGATCTGTCTGCGCCTGCATCTAAAATAACTCAGGAGTCATATTATCTGGTAAAAAACGATAATAATGTAGTCAGAGTATATTTTTATGATACCCATGGTCAATCAGTTGAGCTTGAGGAAACGGACATAATGTACGAAATCCTTTCTGAATCCGATCAGAAAAGACTTGATGAAGGCATTCGTCTTTCAACCCGGGAACAGCTCAACAAACTGATTATGGATTATGAAAGTTAGGTAAGGCTGTGAAAAGAAGAATTGTAAAGTGTCTGAGTGTTTTTGTACTTCTGGTTATTTTTATAGTGTGTGCAGGGATACTGTTTCCTGAGAATACAGTGATAACAACAGAGTCAGAAAATGTCGTTTCAGGACGTATTCTTGTTCCCTGTGGTAATTCTGTAGGAATCCAGATGGATGTGAAAGGCGCACTGGTGGTTGGTACAACTCAAGATTGTGATGCTCAGATTGGAGACATGATTATCAGAGTCAACAGCCAGAGGGTTAACAGCCCGGAGGAGGTTACCGAAATTGTTTCTGAATCTGAGCAGACTGTCAAGGTGGAAGCAGTGAGAGATGGCGAACGGGTCCAGTATGCTTTGACTCCATACTATGATGAGGGAAGCTCAGAATACAAGCTGGGGCTTTGGATAAAGGAAAAAATCGCAGGAATCGGAACTCTGACCTTCTATGATCCCAGAACTGATCGTTTTGTGGCACTGGGCCACGGAATTTATGAGCCTGAAACCGGTACTCTCCTTGAGGTTGAGGAAGGAAAGCTGCTAAATACAAATGTGGATCAGGTGAAAATCGGTAAAAAAGGTGAACCGGGAGAGATTGGAGGAACCATATATAATTTTGAACATCCTCTTGGTAATGTAATTAAAAACACTGAGTTTGGAGTCTTCTGCACGGCAAACGATGATGGTGATATAAACATAAATAATCCTATGGTAACGGCAACTCCCCGTCAGGTCAAAAAGGGTGATGCATATATCCTGACCACTGTGAACGGAACCAGAGTTGAGCGTTTTGATATTAAAATTACCAGGGTAAGACATCAGCGCAGTGCAACGAGCAAAAGTATGGAATTTCAGGTGACTGATGAAAGGCTTCTTGCCATAAGCGGCGGAATTGTACAGGGAATGAGCGGATCTCCAATTATTCAGAACGGCAGGCTTGTAGGCGCTGTAACTCATGTGATGGTTAATGATCCGACTAGAGGATATGGTATTTTCATAGTGAATATGCTGGAAGGCGTGGAACAGAATACAAAAGGCAATTCATGATTGCGGATTTGAACAAGGGAACGGCGGATAAGATTCTGCCGTTTTTTTGGTGTGCACTGAATCGTAAACCATTTGTATATACTTGACGAATTGAAATTAAACAGATATAATAAACGAAAACGGTCGTTAGCCTATAGCAGGAAGTAGTATGAAAGGTGGAGATTTCCATGAGTAAAACATCAACAAAAGAAAGAATTCTGGAGGCTGCAATAGACTTATTTTCACAGAAGGGTTATGACGGAGTAGGAGTAGACCTGATTGCAGAGACTGCCGGAATCAAAGGCCCGTCGCTGTACAGGCATTTTAAGGGGAAAGAAGATATTCTCAACTCCATGATTGAAAAGGTAGAAGCATATTACCAGACCAATTTCGGTTCGGGAAGTAATCCGGGTAAAATTCCGGAGTCAATGCAGGAACTTGTAGAAATCTCCTTTGAGAAAATAAATTTTACAATGCATGATGAAATACTTCAGAAAACAAGAAGAATCCTTGCTATGGAGCAGTTCAGGAACCCGACAATTGCACAATTGACTTCATGGCACCATGTGGATGGACTTCAGAATATGTTCAGCAGAATTTTTAAAATTATGATTGATAATAATGTAATGAAATCCTGCGATCCGGAACTGACTGCACTGGAGTTTACTGCACCTGTATCACTGCTGATTCATATATACGACAGGCAGCCTGAGAGGGAAGCAGAGGTTATGACTAAAATAGAAAGCCATATGGCATGTTTTGCGGAAAACTATGCTTACAGACCGGAATAACAAGCAGTATTTGAAAGGGTGAGGAGACAATGAATCAGGGAACGAATATGATTGAAATCGAAAATCTGAGCAAGTGCTTTGGAGAAGTCAAAGCTGTTAACAATCTGAGTTTTCGTGTAAAGAACGGAGAACTGTTTGCATTTCTGGGCGTAAACGGTGCCGGAAAAAGCACGACTATTTCAATGATTTGCGGACAGCTGAATCCTGACAGCGGAACTATTCGCGTTAATGGATATGATGTAAATAATTCGGCACGAGAGATAAAGGATCTTATCGGTGTTGTATTTCAGGATGGTGTGCTGGATAAACCGCTGACAGTGCGTGAAAATCTGAAGAGCAGGGCAGCTCTGTATGGTATTACAGGGGCTGATTTCAATCAGAGACTTGAGGAGCTGACTGATATTTTCCAGCTTAAGGAGTTTATTGACCGTCCCGTTGGAAAGCTTTCAGGAGGGCAGAGAAGAAGAGTTGACATTGCACGAGCTTTGATACACAGACCTAAGCTGCTGATACTGGATGAGCCTACCACGGGTCTTGATCCACAGACGAGAAAAACCATATGGAGTATTATAGAGAATCTTAGGAAAGAAGACGGGCTTACGGTTCTCCTGACGACTCACTACATGGAGGAGGCGGCATCTGCAAGCTATGTAGTTATCATAGACCACGGCTGCATCGCGGCTGAAGGTACGCCTTACGAACTTAAGAATGCATATGTCAAGGACTATCTTTCAATCTACGGAGTTACAAAGGCAGAGGTAGAGTCTCTTGGCATGGCATACAGTGAAATAAGAGACGGGTACAGGATTGCAATCGATACTCCACTTGCTGCAACAAAACTCATTGTGGACAATCCTGATGTTTTTAGAGATTATGAACTGGTAAAGGGTGGAATGGATGATGTATTTCTATCAGTTACAGGTAAGAAACTTGGGGGTGATCAGTAATGAAAACTTTGATGGCTTTGATAAACCGAAATCGAAAGCTCTTCTTCAGGGACAAGGGTATGCTTTTGTCTTCACTGATTACACCTATTATTCTCATTGTGCTGTATGCAACCTTTCTTGCCAATGTTTATAAGGATTCATTTACGTCTAATATCCCTGATGTAATGGATATATCGGATAAGCTGGTTAATGGAACTGTGGCGGGACAGCTTGGTGCTGCGCTTCTGGCAGTAAGCTGCGTGACTGTTACCTTCTGTGTGAATCTGACAATGGTTCAGGACAGGGCAAACGGCACCAGAAAGGATTTTGATGTTGCGCCTATAGGAAAGCCTGTAATCTACATGGGATATTTCTTTTCAACCGTATTGAATTCCCTGATGGTAAATTTTCTTGCGCTTGGTATCTGCCTTGGATACATATGGAATATGGGCTGGTATCTGGATGCCGGGGATATAGCACTTCTGATCCTGGACATAGTCGTACTGGTACTTTTTGGCACAGTTTTATCCAGCATAGTATGTTACCCTCTGAAAACACAGGGGCAGATGTCTGCCGTGGGAACCATTGTAAGTGCAGGATACGGCTTTATATGTGGAGCATATATGCCTATATCTAACTTTGGAGAAGGGCTGCAGAAGGCAATGAGTTATCTTCCGGGAACATACGGCACATCTATGCTTAAGAACCATATGCTTAGAGGGGTATTCGAAGAAATGGAGAGTGAAGACTTTCCGGAGGATGTTGTGAATGGTATCGCAACATCTCTAGACTGCAATCCCGAGTTTAACGGAACGGTTGTTGAGCCGAATGTAATGCTGATAATCATGCTTGCATCTATTGCTGTATTATGCGGAATATATCTTTTCATAACAGCTTTGCCGGAAAAAAAGTGATAACGTAGCAGGAGGAAATACTATGTTTAAGAAATGCACAACAATTATGAATAACATTAATGATGGAAAATATACAGGCCGTGAGATTATGCTTTCAGGTGCCGTTTTGTTTCTCACCGGAACGGTATTAGGAATGGTGTTTTCACCACGAAAATATCAGATGATTGGCAGCAACAACGGAAACGGAAGCTGCAACGGAAATGAGGCAAAGGCAGAAAGAAAGCAGAAAAACTAACGGAGGCAGAGCTATGGCAATGTGGAACCCATGGAGAGGCTGTAAAAAATGCAGTGAGGGCTGCCTTCATTGCTACATACACAAGGGTGATGCCAAAAGAAACGTGGATACTGGCAATATTATTATGACGAAAGATTTCCGTAAACCTGTTGAGAAACTGAAAAACGGAAATTACAAAATGAAATCAGGTCTCGTGTACCTGTGCTTTTCCTCAGATTTTCTCATAGAAGAAGCGGATGAATGGAGAAATGAGTGCTGGCACATGATTCGTGAACGTCAGGACTGCACATTTCTTTTCCTGACAAAACGCATAGAGCGGTTTATGTCCTGTATTCCTGATGACTGGAATGATGGATATGACAATGTAGTTGTGTGCTGTACCATAGAAAATCAGGCAAATGCAGACAGAAGGCTTTCTCTGTTTCAGACATTGCCGATCAGGCATAAATGCATAACGGCACAGCCGCTGATTGAACATATAGATATTGAGAAGTATCTTGATGATATTGAACTTGTCGTTGTCGGAGGTGAGTCGGATTATTATGGAAGACCTCTTGATTATGACTGGGTACTCGATATAAGGGAGCAGTGCATAAGACAAAATGTGTCCTTTGAATTCAGACAATGCGGCACACATTTTATTAAAGACGGGAAAAAGTACAGGTTACAGATAAAAGATTTATGTAGCCAAGCAAAAAAGGCGGGTATAAATTATTCCCGTAAATAAAAAAATCGAAGAAATTTCCTTCCTCGATGGTCTTATATTACCACATTTTAAAGAAAAAATAAAGTCTTGTATTACCACAGATCAAGGTGTATTAAGTATTAGACGATAACGCACGTAATACAGAAGGAGGTAATACGAGATATGAAAAACATGACTGCAAAAGTAAGCTGCTTCGCAAGGGCATATCACCATAAGCATAATGATGTGCATATTTTTGATGATTATGCCGCAGAACAGCTGTTAGGCGAAGAATATGACCAGATTGCACAGAATATGACCGGAGGTGTAAGCTTCTTTTTTCCTGAATTTAAGGGAACACCAGAAGAAGGACTTCGTCTGATTGCTGACAGACAGCTTTCTCCGTCGGTACTGGCAAGAAGTGCCTACTGTGAGCGGATGCTTGACAATGAAAAAATGTTAGGATGCAGACAATATATATTATTTGCTTCAGGGTATGATACATATTCTCTTAGAAGCGAAGATGGAGAACTTTCAATATTTGAACTGGATCTGCCGGACGTCTTGTCAGATAAGATGGAACGGATAGAAAAAGCAGGTCTTAAAAGTAATGCGAATTATGTCCCATGCGACCTTGCCACAGATTTATGGAAAGATAAGCTGGACAAAAGCGGATTCAAATCTGATGATAAATCCTTTGGCAGTCTTCTTGGAATAAGCTACTATCTCAGCAAGGATGAGTTCAAGCATCTTCTTTCTGGGGTTTGCGACATTATGGCAAAAGGGTCTGCGATATGCTTCGATTACCCGTCAGAGGATGAGAGTAAAGAATCAAAGACGAACCGGATGCTTGCTCAGGGTGCAGGAGAAAAAATGAAAGCAATGTATTCGTACCGGGAACTTGAATTGCTTTTGCAGGAGTGTGGATTTCTGATTTATGAACATCTGGACGATGAGGAAATGACAAAACAGTATTTCTCAGATTACAATAACGCCAATCCGAAGCATCCGATGCATGCACCTGAGGGTGTGGCATACATCATGGCGGTAAGAACATAAACGAGGATTATATATGGACATTAAGCTCAACTACATAGAAGAAGGTATGGGTGAGACCCTTATTTTTCTTCATGGAAACGGAGAAAATCTCAGTTATTTTCATAATCAGACAGAGTTTTTCAGCAGGCACTACAGGGTTATTGCCATCGATACCAGAGGGCACGGCGACTCGCCCAGAGGAACTGCATCCTTTACCCTAGAACAGTTCGCAGAGGATCTATATGCTTTTCTGAAAGAAAAGCATATTATCAAAACTCACATACTGGGATTTTCCGATGGTGGAAACATAGCCATTCAATTCGCACTAAAGCATCCTGAATATATCAATAAGCTTATATTAAACGGTGCGAATATATATCCTGGAGGAGTAAAAAGAAGTGCTCAGCTGCCAATCGAAATCGGGTACAGAATAGTTTCAGCGTTTGCAGACATTTCGCCTAAGGCGAGGGCAAAGGCGGAGCTGCTGGGACTCATGGTAAACGAGCCCAATATATGTCCGGAGGAACTTAAGAGAATAACCGTTCCTACCTTTGTAATTGCAGGAACAAGGGATATGATTACTAAAGAACATACGGAGCTGATTCATAACAGTATTCCGGGAAGTAAAATTCATTATATTGAAGGTGACCATTTTATTGCAGCAAAACGCTCTGATGAATTTAACAGAGTTGTACTTGAGTTTCTGCAGAACAGTACTCGGTAGAAAGGAGAAAAACAATGAAAGTGGATAGTTTGGGATGGATCAATATTTTTGGTCTGATTCTGGTTGTATTACTGCTCATACCAAATATAATCTACGCACTGAAACACAGAGGTCAGGGAAACAGGTGCACAAGCCGTCTGGTAAATACTCTTGAACAGATCGGCAGATACAGCTGCATGTTCCTGATAATCTTCAATATAGGAATTGGTGAGCGGGGTTTTTCTTCCATAGAGCTGTTCATTGTATATGTCATAGGTAATGGTTTGCTTATACTGGCATACTGGATTTTTTGGGTTTTGTTCTTTATCAGACCATCCATAAGTAAACAGATGGCGCTGGCCATCATACCAACTCTGCTGTTCCTGCTTAGCGGTATTACTATGGGCTACTGGCTCCTTGTCGCAGCAGGCGTACTTTTCGGAGCAAGCCACATATATGTAACATATCAAAACCGACTGAATGAGGAGAGTATGAAAAATGACATCTGAAATTGTAACTGTGCAGTTGAAGAAAAAATTATATTGTGTTAGAATATATTGCAATATTTTAAGTACGAGGTGAGGTAACAATGGTAACAAAAGACATAAAATATGTTGGTGTAAATGACCATCAGGTAGATCTGTTTGAGGGACATTTCGAGGTTGAGAATGGAATGGCATATAATTCATATGTGATTATGGATGAAAAGATTGCAGTCTTTGACACGGTAGATGCACATTTCACAGATGAATGGCTGAACAATGTTGCGGCGGTTCTGGAAGGACGCAAGCCTGATTATCTGATTATTCAGCATATGGAACCGGATCATTCAGCAAATATTATGAATTTCATGGAGGTTTATCCTGATACTACTGTTGTTGCTACAGCTAAGGCATTTAAGATGATGGGTCAGTTCTTCGGTGAGACTTTTGAGGCTAACAGACTGGTTGTAGGCGATAAGGATACATTATCTTTAGGTTCACATCAGCTTACTTTCTTCACAGCACCTATGGTGCACTGGCCGGAAGTAATCGTTACATACGACTCAACAGATAAGGTTCTGTTCTCAGCTGACGGATTCGGTAAATTCGGTGCGTTAGACGTTGAGGAAGACTGGGCATGTGAAGCAAGAAGATACTACTTCGGCATAGTTGGTAAGTATGGCGATCAGGTTCAGGCGCTTCTTAAGAAGTTAGACGGTGCTGAGCTTAATGCAATCTGTCCTCTGCACGGACCTGTTCTTAAGGAAAACCTTGAATATTATCTGGGACTTTATCAGACATGGTCAACATATGATGTTGAATCAGAAGGCATTGTGATCTGCTACACTTCAGTATACGGTCACACTAAGGAAGCCGTTGAAATGCTTGCTGCAAAGCTTGAAGCAATGGGATGCCCTAAGGTTGCTGTAAATGACCTGGCTCGATGTGATATGGCTGAGGCTGTTGAAGATGCATTCAGATACGGAAAGCTGGTTCTTGCAACTACTACATATAACAGCGAAATATTCCCTTATATGAGAGAGTTCATCGCCTGCCTTGTTGAGCGTGGATACAAGAACAGAACAATTGGTCTGATTGAAAACGGTTCATGGGGTCCGATGGCTGCAAAAGTAATGAAGAAATTGTTAGAGCCATGCAAGGACATTACATATACTGACACTACAGTTACAATTCTTTCCGCTCTTAACGATGAAAGCACAGCTGCAATTGATGCACTTGCTAAGGAGCTTTGTGCAGAGTGTCAGGCAAACGCATGTGCATGCGGTGAAGCAAAGCCTGTGAAAAAATATGTATGCCAGATTTGTGGATACGAATACGAGGGTGAATACCTGCCGGAAGACTATATCTGTCCGGTATGTCACAGAAGCGTTCCTGACTTCGTGGAGGTTTGCGAAGAAGAACCTGCAGCACATTCCTCAAAGAACAAGTATGTATGCCAGATTTGCGGATACGAATATGAGTGTGAGGGAGAGCTTCCTGCAGACTTCACATGTCCGCTGTGCAAGCGTGGAGCAGAGGATTTCAAACTTGTCGAATAACAGGAGGTTTAATGGTTACTGAGGAACAGATTAAACGTATCAATGAGCTTGCGAGAAAATCTAAGACTGCAGAAGGTCTGACCGATGAGGAGAAAGAGGAGCAGCAGATGCTCCGCAGATTATACATTGATTCCTTTAAGGCTAACCTGAGAGCTCAGCTTGACAATATAGAGTTTGTCGACGATGACAAAAGAAGCTAGATAGAGTGATATACGAAAAGGGTGGTTTTGTTAAAAAATTCACCCTTTTTTATGTTTTATTGTTTTAATTTACACAAATGATGGTATAATATAAAACGTTAGAATTTTAAACATAGGAGATATAACTTAGATGAGAAAGGTATATTTAGACTACTCAGCAACTACACCGGTTAAGGATGAAGTACTTCAGGAAATGATTCCGTACTTCACACAGAACTTCGGAAATCCTTCAAGCCTATATACTTTAGGACTTGAGGCTAAGGAGGCTCTGGACAAGGCGAGAGCACAGGTAGCAGGCTTGATTAATGCAGATGCAAAGGAAGTATTCTTTACAGGCTGCGGAAGTGAAGCTGACAACTGGGCACTTACCGGTGTGGCAAATGCTTTAAAAGATAAAGGAAACCATATTATCACAACTAAAATTGAGCATCACGCAATGCTTCATACCTGTGAATTCCTGGAAAAGAACGGTTACGAGGTTACATATCTGGATGTGGAAGCCGACGGAACTGTTAAACCGGAGACTCTTGAAGCGGCAATTACAGATAAGACAATTCTTATCAGCGTTATGTTCGTAAACAATGAAGTGGGTACAATCGAGCCTATTAAGGAACTTGCAGCCGTTGCCAAGAAACACAAGATTCTTTTCCATACAGACGCTGTTCAGGCACTGGCTAACGTACCTATCGATGTAAAAGACCTGGGAATTGATTTTATGTCCATGTCTGCTCATAAGATATACGGCCCTAAGGGTGTTGGAGCAATGTTTATGAGAAAGGGACTGAGACTTCCTAACTTTATTCACGGTGGTGCACAGGAGATGGGCAGACGTGCCGGCACAGAAAACCTTGCCGGTATTGTCGGTTTTGGTAAAGCTGCTGAAATGGCAAAAGAAAACCTTGAAAACCATATCAAACACTGCTCCGAGCTGAGAAACTATCTGGTTGAAAGAGTAACATCCGAAATTCCTGATACTTTCGTAAACGGAAGCATGGAGCACAGACATCCGGGAAATGCAAACATCACTTTTAAGTATATTGAAGGAGAATCCATTCTGCTTCTGTTAGACTACAAGGGCATTTCAGTGTCAACAGGTTCAGCCTGTTCATCCAAGTCACTGAAGCCTTCCCACGTGCTTGAAGCACTGGGTGTTCCTGTGGAGATGATTCACGGAACAGTAAGATTCACAGTTGGAGATTTTACAACTAGAGAAGATATAGACTATGTAGTAGACAGCCTGAAAGAAGTTGTTGAAAAGCTTAGACAGCTGTCACCTGTAAACGAAGAGAAAGGTTGGTAAATAACGATGGGATTATATAATGATAAAGTAATGGATCATTTCATGAATCCAAGAAATGTTGGAGAAATAGAAAACCCTGATGGACAGGGTACATACGGCAGCCCTGTATGCGGCGATATGATGCAGATCCAGATTAAGGTTGAGAATGATGTAATCACAGATGCAAAGTTTAAGACTTTCGGCTGCGGAAGTGCTATCGCATCATCCAGCATGGCTACTGAAATGATTATCGGAAAGACTATCGATGAAGCACTTGAAATATCCAACAAGCAGATTATCGATGAATTAGGCGGTCTTCCACCGGTTAAAGTACACTGTTCAGTTCTTGCTGACCATGCAATCAAGTGCGCCATCTATGACTATGCAGAAAAGAATGGCAAGACTTATGCAGGGTTAGAAGGATTCGACCCGAATGCAGATGAGGACGATCATGACGAGATTATCGAAGAATAAAGTAGTTTTAGGTCTTAGCGGTGGGGTGGACAGCTCTACCGCTGCTTTATTGTTAAAGGAAAAAGGAATGGAAGTCATCGGGTTTTATTTCGATGTATCCGGTGACAATGCCGAAGGAGCAAAGGCTGCAGAAGATCTTGCAGAACGCCTGGGCATAAGGTTTATCAGAGCTGACGTATCCCGTGAGTTCGAGCAGATTGTCATCGGAAACTTCTGTGACGAATACAGCTGCGGACGCACGCCGAATCCATGCGTCGTATGCAATCCGAACATCAAGTTTAAGAAGCTCATCGAGATTGCAGACAGAGAGGGAGCCTATTATATTGCAACGGGACATTATGCCCGCATTTTCCATGATGAGGACAAGAATTTGTACTATGTCAGAAAAGGCGCAAACGAACGTAAAGACCAGTCATACATGCTCTACAGGCTTGGACAGGACGTTCTTTCCCGGTTGATCTTCCCACTTGGGGGCTTTGATGACAAGGAGAAGACCAGAGAAATGGCAAGAGACTTCGGACTTCCAAATGCAGAAACGGCTGACAGTCAGGAAATCTGCTTTATCGATGAGACGCAGGAGAGCTACCAGGAATTCCTGACTCGAAAAGGTTACAGGTGTAAGGAAGGTGATTTCGTCGATGCTGACGGCAATGTTCTGGGCAGACATAAGGGAATTATGAATTACACCATCGGACAGAGGAAGGGCCTGGGTATCGCCCTTGGAAAGCCGGCGTTTGTAACAAATATTGATCCTGTTAATAATCAGGTTACACTTGGCAGCAACGATGACCTGTTCAAACGTGATGTTTATTCCATTGAAAACGTTTTTGCTGACGGCAGAGTGCTCGCAGAAGGTGAGAGTCTGCGGGTCAGGGCGAAGATTCGCTATGCATCAAAACCTTCAGAGGCGGTTTTGACCGCTGCAGGCGGAGGACGTATCTTAACAAGTTTCAGTGAACCGCAGAGAGCAGCAACACCGGGACAATCCATAGTGTTTTATGTGGATGATTATGTAATAGGCGGAGGCTTTATCGACTGAATATTTAATCTGTGAACACTCCATAATAATCCTGAAAGGAGTGTGTGAGATGAACAGCTTTTTGAAAGACGCTGCCATGCTTGCAGCGATTGGAACTGTCGGTTTTTGTGCCTATAAATGTATGTCTCCTGATGATAAACGCAAGCTATCCAGGGATGCCAAGCGTACTATGGAAGACATGTGTGATGTGAGACACGATATGACCAGAATGGCTGGCACAATCAAAGACACCTTTTAAGAAAACTTGGGGCGAGTAGTTCGCCCCGTTATTTATATTAGCTATCAATCGTATCACAAATAGCTATTTTGGGAGTAAATAGGTACAAGTTCATATTGAAAAGGAGCCAGCATTCAATGGGTATCAATTTATAATTGTTATTACATACTATTTATTCATGTTTTGCATAAAAATACTCAAAAAAACCACACTTTAGCTGCAATCGGCCTAAAGTATCTGACCTGCATAAGTTGAACCATATGAAGTTTATTATTATTTTGTTACTATAGGAGCATAAAAACAACATTTGTGACAAGAATGATAGAACAATGATAGAGCACAATACTTCTTTTACTGGGAGAGACCGAAAATCTATACATAGTATTAATAACCGGTGCATAATAATTTTGCTTTAATGAGACTTGGCATGGTAACCCTGATATTCTACTTCTGAGGGGTGTTCTTAACTGATTATATGAGATAGAATTGCCTTGATACAGAAGGTGGAAAGAGGTAGAAATATGGATCTTGTAAAAATAGGAAAATACATAGCGGAAAAAAGAAAAGAATTAGGACTGACACAGCGTCAGCTTGCGGATAAGCTTGGCATGAGTGACAAATCTGTTTCAAAGTGGGAGCGTGGGGTATGTCTGCCTGATGTTTCTGTATATTCTGAACTGTGTATGATTCTGGGCATCAGCATCAATGAGTTTCTCGCAGGTGAAGACATTGTAAAAGATGATATTGTTCAGCGCTCTGAAGAAAATATTATTAATGTTACAACTGACAACAAACTTCGCCAGAAGGTATTAAAGAGAATAATATTCGTATTGCTTGTTGTGGCTTTACTGGCTTTGATTTCTGTTGGCATAATGTTTTTTCAGGCTGTAAGACCGCAGAACTATATTGAACCGGTTGATGAAAACAGCATTGAAATGAAGACCGCTGAAACTCTGGCTGGTCCGGACGGAGCATTCATCTACAAATATGTGACAACAGATAGATATAAGTCGCTTAAAATCTATTTTTCAGAATATCATAAAGGAAAACTGGCAAATAAGAGTAATCTTGAAATTCCATATGATAGTTCAGATTCTCCAAAGAATGGACAGATTCTCGTGGTACCTGATTTTCAGCATTTTACAGTTAAGCTTGTTGCTGCAGATGATGAGTCAAAATCGTCTGTTGAAATGCCTGTTCTTGATGGAGTTAAGGGCAGAGACTACTTCTTAAGAACTGCAACACAAATTGATGAGAAGACTGCAGTGAAGTATGGACAGGAGCATGGACTTGTTGCATTGATTTATGGTGATGGACAATGCAGGAGCGGCAGTATTTGGGATTATGAAAGTGGAAATGCTCCTGCTGAAAATGAATATGCCTACTATATTTCAGTTGAATTCTGCAAGTAGGAATGAGTTTTATAGTGGACCGGCGGTAAAAGGCCGATCCATTTTTTTAGTATCTCAAGTTTTAATTCTAATACTGTCAAAACGCCCAAAAACATAGACAAATTAAGGCTTCTATGATACAATTTATAGATATTGCGGATTATAAAAGATATTTAAATAATTAATTTCAAGAGGAGATTAAATACATGGAGAAGCTAGGCTTAAACCAAATCAGACAGATGTTCAGAGACTTTTATGTAAGCAAAGAGCATTACCCCGGAAAGAGTGCCTCACTGGTACCTCAGAATGACAAATCACTGCTGATTATCAATTCAGGTATGGCACCACTTAAACCATATTTTGCAGGAGTGGAGACCCCACCGGCAAAGAGAATGACAACATGTCAGAAATGTATCAGAACCGGTGATATTGATAATGTCGGTATTACATCCAGACACGGTACTTTCTTTGAAATGCTGGGTAATTTCTCATTTGGAGACTATTTTAAAGAGCAGTCTCTTAACTGGGGATGGGAATTCATTACAGAGCACCTTAAAATGCCTAAGGACAAGATATGGGCGACAGTATATGAGGATGACGATGAGGCTGTGGAAATCTGGAAGAAGATTGGACTTCCTGAGGAAAGAATCGTAAGACTGGGAAAGGATGACAACTTCTGGGAAATCGGTCTTGGACCATGCGGACCATGTTCAGAAATATACTTTGACAGAGGGGAAGAGTACGGATGCGGCAGCCCTGACTGCAAGCCCGGATGCGACTGCGACAGATATCTGGAGTTCTGGAACCACGTATTCACCCAGTTCTCAAGAGAAGAAGACGGATCATACAGCAACCTTGAACATCCTAACATCGATACAGGTATGGGCCTTGAAAGAATCGCCTGCATCATGCAGGGCGTAGATTCCATATTCGATATTGATACTATCAGGCATATACTGGACGGAGTAGTTGACAAGTGCGGAGTTGAATATAAGGATGGAGCTGCGAAGACAGACGTATCTATCAGAATCATCACTGACCATCTGAGATCAATGGTATTCATGATTGCAGACCAGATTACACCTTCCAACGAAGGAAGAGGCTACGTTCTGAGAAGAATTATCAGAAGAGCGTCCAGACACGGAAAGCTTCTGGGAATTCAGGGCAATTTCCTTGTAGAACTGTCAAACAAGGTTATCGAAGTTTCAGGGGAAGCTTATCCTGAACTGGTTGAAAAAAAGGATTACATCCAGACAATAATTGCCAAGGAAGAAGAAAGATTTGCGGCCACACTTGATCAGGGAAGTGCAATTCTTAATGAATACCTGGATGAGCTTAAGGCAAAGGGAGAAAAGACGCTTTCGGGAGACAAGCTGTTCAAGCTGTACGACACATATGGATTCCCAAGAGAGCTGACAGAGGAAATCATCGCCGAAGAAGGCTTTGATGCAGACGTTGATGGTTTTGATGCATGCATGCAGGCCCAGAAGGAAGCCGCAAGAGCGGGCAGAAAGGACACTTCAGACGAAGCCTGGAAGGATGCAGTTGCTGTAGACGTTCCGGAAACTCTGTTTGTAGGATATGATACTCTGACAGCAGAGGCTGAAGTACTTGCAATTTACGAAGGCAGCCCTGCGGAAAAGGTGGAGGCAGGCAAGGAGGCAATCGTTTACCTTGACAGAACTCCTTTCTATGCAGAGGGTGGCGGACAGGCGTCGGATAACGGAATTATGTCAACCGAATCATGCAGGGCTAAGGTTGTTTCCGTAGAAAAGACAAAGGGAATTTTTGCTCACAGGGTTCTGATTGAGGAAGGAACTCTGGAGGTTGGAAATAAAGTAAGCTGTCAGGTTAACGCGGCTAAGAGAAATGCAACAGCAAGAAACCACACAGCTACACATCTGCTTCAGAAGGCTTTACAGACAGTTGTAGGCAGTCACGTTGAACAGGCAGGCTCAAGCGTGAACGAGAACTCACTGAGATTTGACTTCAGTCACTTCGAGGCGGTAAGCAGGGAACAGCTGGCTGAAGTGGAAAGAATGGTAAACGAAAAAATTCTTGAGTTCTTACCTGTAGAGACATGTGAAACTTCTATGAAGGAAGCTGAGGCAATGGGCGCTATGGCTCTGTTCGGAGAAAAGTATGGAGACATGGTAAGAGTTGTAAACTGTGGCGGATGGAGCATCGAGCTTTGCGGCGGTACGCATGTTTCTAACATCGGTCAGATAGGTGTATTCAAGATTGTATCCGAATCCGGTGTTGCTTCAGGCGTAAGAAGAATAGAAGCTGTAACAGGTATGGGAGTGC
>JBJESZ010000078.1:5849-7053 GCA_051883055.1 Emergencia sp. | reverse complement strand
ATGATTTTTGGGCAGACAAAGGAACGATATCGTTTTCGGGTTGATGATATAACCGATTCGGGAATCACTATTACTGTATTTCATAAGGGCGAGTATTCAGAAACAATAATACTCGACCCGAATAACAAATTTGAGAAGGATTTTGACGACGGAAAATACAGATTATCTGTCTTTTCCAATCGGCTTGAAGCACAAAAATACCTGAATCAAAATGATGATAAAGACGATGAACCCGATGATAACTGGGTATGGTAACAATATGAACAAACGATAATTATGAAGTTTATAAGGAGAAAACACAATGAGCAGAAAAGAAGAGCTGATCGCTCAAAAAGAACGGCTGAATGATGAAATCGGTTTTCTGTTTTACACAGATGATACCGAGGACGGTCTTAGGCTAATTCGTCAGGCACTCAGTGAGATTGAAGAATACGGGCATATTCAGAATACAGCTGATGAATATATTGACCCGTATAGATGGTCAGAGGCATTTTACAAAGAACTAATGCAAACACTGAAAACCGCCGAGGCGGTATATTCCGAGCTGTTGGCTTTGGAGAATCAAAACGAGGATACATATGAAACTGAAAATAACTGATGAATTCTGGGCGGTAGGAAAAAGGACAAGAAAAGTAAAGATCGTGCGTGTACCCCTTGCCGTCGGAAAGATTAAGGGTATGGATAACGGCGGCTCATATTGGAATATTGATGAGGTCAGTAAGGATTTTGTTAAGGTTTCCTATATCCGTCATGACGGCGAGTTGATAAAAAACTGGACTGTTACAAAGGAAAACGGTGAGTTTTACCGCCCACGCTCAATGGACGGCGGTCATCAGTACACATTAAAGCTTGTGCGGTTTTTTTGAAATACTAAAATATTCTGTTGCCAAAGAGAGGAAAACACTATGATTAGAACGGGGTTAATCAGACGATGAAGGACGAGAAAAGCATTGCAGAGGCGCTCGGGCAGATTGCAAAAAGCTACGGTGAAGATATTTTTCTGGAGCAAAGGCGTGTTTATGCAATTCTTTCTGACCTTGCACCGGGAGATTCAAATGCCAAACAGCGGCGAAGAATAAAAATGTCGCTCGAAGCAGGCTCTGTTGAAATACTGCTGAAAGCAAAAGAGGACAAAAAGGGCGCAGAGCTTTACATAAATGAATCGGTCAGCCGTCTGATTTCAAACACCGATATGGACGAAGGC
>JBJESZ010000078.1:0-5749 GCA_051883055.1 Emergencia sp. | reverse complement strand
TTTTCGGACTTGTCGCTTTGTTTATGAATCTTGATTGGACAGGCAATCAGTGGTTTATCGGAATAGGCTCGGGACTTGTCCTTGCAGCGGCATCTGTAGGACTTTCATTCCTTTTTGAAAATCTTATCGACAATTATAAATGCCAGACGCTGACTGTTATTATCCCGATATTGTTTGCAGGAAACATTTTACTGCGGTGTTTTCTCGGCGAAGAAAGCGTTGGTATTATTTTCAGAATCCTGATGGCGTTCATTTTTGCAGGCTCTGTTGCAAACGCAGTCTTTACCCATATTGAGCGTGAGGAAAAGTATATGCCGCCTAATATAATAGCGGCGGTGTTAAGTGCGCTTTTATTCTTTATATGGCCGGGAGATTTATCGTGGACAGGCAATCAGTGGTTTATCGGAATAGGCTCGGGACTTGTCCTTGCAGCGGCATCTGTAGGACTTTCATTCCTTTTTGAAAATCTTATCGACAATTATAAATGCCAGACGCTGACTGTTATTATCCCGATATTGTTTGCAGGAAACATTTTACTGCGGTGTTTTCTCGGCGAAGAAAGCGTTGGTATTATTTTCAGAATCCTGATGGCGTTCATTTTTGCAGGCTCTGTTGCAAACGCAGTCTTTACCCATATTGAGCTTGAGGAAAAGTATATGCCGCCTAATATAATAGCGGCGGTGTTCAGTGCGATTTTATTCTTTATATGGCCGGGAGATTTCTCGTGGACTGTCTGGCAGTGGATTATAGGCATAGGCGGCGGTCTTGTGCTGTGTGCTCTCGCTATATTTGCAGCATTGATACTTGATGAAATAGGACCCGAAACTCACCAGAGCCTGTCGGTTATTTTGATTTTATTTACAATAGCAAATCTGGTGTTGCTTTTAATCCTTGAACAGAACTATTTAATCATATCAATGTGCTTTATGGTTATACTCGCAATCGGCGCTATTATTACTACGTTTATTTCTTTCTCTGAAGCTTCATCGGGGCTCGGAATTCTCAATATTATTCTGTCACTTATTAACGGCGGTATTTTTCTGTTTATCACTATCGGTTCTTACGAACAACTGATGAGCTATATTCAGCCGTTGTTAGATAAAATCAGATAAAGCTGGTGAAAATTATGAAACTGAGGTATTTAGTTGAATTTAAAGTGATTCCGACAATGCTGTTTGAGCAATCGGAGAATTTTATAGGCAGTATCCTTGATAAAAAAGAAACTTATATGACGCAAATCTATGACTATGTCTGCAAAAATGAAGATATGGAAAACCCTTACACCTATTCGGATTTTCGTGTCACGGTATTTACGCCTAACGAAGAACAGTCAGTTTACATTATCCATATGCCCGAGTCAGGACTTGAAGCTCCTTTCTGCCGCAAAGTATTCATTATCGTGGATAATAGCGAAGAGAAGTCCGTTCTTCGTTACTTCACTGTGGAATACAGCGATGAAAACACCTCAATGCTCGGCGAAGTGAATTCAGACGGCATCCATATGAATTACGGTTCTGTATCTGATGATGTACTGCAAAAGACGGTATATGAACTGGCATTCGGATGGGAAGATTATATTGAGCTGAATGAAACCGCTGAGCTGCGTGAAGATGTTCTGCAAGCATGTGGAGATTGGGAAGCTCGTGAATACACAGAGCGAATTTATATACCGTATCTGTGTTTAGATAAGACGGGAGAATTTGCGGCAACTTTTGTAACACAGGGCGGTTATTTTTTCAGTTGCATTTACAATCGTGTAGCACAGCTTATGGAAAAAGATATACGATTTTATGCTGAAGATTTCGATGTGAAAGCATATGTCTACGGCGAAGATCAGGGGATAATTTATATTGCTCAGTTGCCTCAGAAGAATTTGCAGGATCAGGATTTCCGGCAGATGTGCTTTGTTTTGGATTTAGAAACAATGGATGTGGTACTGCTTGCTGTGGGAAAGGGCGAAGACGGAAAAGAGTATTTGTATCAGTTGGATGCTGATACAGGAGAGTATATTGAGAAGGCTTCCGTATCTGACAATACGCAGGAACTGTTGGATTTGATAGTACAGACAGCACTTATTTCAGATACACAGACAAAATCGCAGTATCAGTATATTTCCGCAAAATGCCCGATGTGTCAGCAGACCTTCAGTCTGGGCTTACTGCCGGATGAGTTGGAAGGCTATCGGAAATTTACCGAGGAAGACGAGGACATTCAGGACGTATTGCCACAGCTTGACCTGTTTGAGCGTGAATTCCTGATAACGGGAATGTGCCCCGAATGTCAGGCAAATTTATTCGGAAAAGAACTGCCCGATGACCTGAGCCGCTGGATGCGGGGTTGAGAAACAGTGTAATAAAAACCGAAAGGAGATTAGAATATGGCAGAGTATTACCCGAAAGGCCATAAGATACCGCTTGCCAACGGTTCTTATGCCGAAATAATTCAAAAGCTCGGAGAAGGAGGTCAGGGTGTTGTTTACCGTGTGTCGGTAGGCGGCAGGGAATATGCCTTGAAATGGTACCACAAGGGTTCCGTACAAAATCCCAAAAAGTTCTATCAGAACCTTGAAAACAATATAAATTCAGGCGCACCTACAAAGGCATTTTTGTGGCCGCTGTATCTTACAAAGCCTGTTGATGAAAGCTTCGGCTATGTTATGGAGCTAAGACCGAAAAACTACCGTGAGTTTTCGGAATTCCTATTGGCTAAGGTGCATTTTCAATCACTTTCTGCGGCTGTTAATGCGGCGCTGAATATCACAAACGGATTCCGTGAATTACACCGAAAAGGCTTTTCCTATCAGGACTTAAACGACGGCAACTTCTTTATTGACCCCGAAAGCGGCGATGTTCTCATCTGCGACAACGATAATGTTGCACCCTACGGTGAAAGCCTCGGCATCGCAGGAAAAGCCCGTTATATGGCGCCGGAGGTTGTCCGCAATATAAAGCGACCCGATGCCAAAACCGACCGATTCTCTCTGGCGGTGGTATTGTTCCGCCTCTTGTTTCTCGATCATCCGCTTGAGGGCAAGCGTGTTGTTTCAGCACCCTGTCTTACCGAGGAGCTGGAGCTTAAGTACTACGGCATAGATCCGATTTTTATTTACGACCCGACCGATGACAGCAACAGACCTGTGCGTGGCGTTCATTCAAATGCTATAAAATTCTGGCCGATGTATCCGAAATTCATTCAGAATAAATTTATCGAGTCGCTATCGAAGGATGCGATGTCAGGAAAATCACCTCGTCTGACCGACAACGATTGGCAGATTGCCTTTACAAGACTTCGTGATACAATAATCACCTGTCCCTGCGGCAGCGAAACCTTTATCAATGTTGCAGGAGATGCTTTCTGCGTCAACTGCGGTCAGAAAATTCCAAAGCCGCCTGTGCTCAACTGTCATAACCACAAATACGGACTGGCTTTATTCCCCGGCGTGAAGATGTACCGCTGTCATATTGATAAGAGCAGTGATGATTTTACCGAGGTGATCGGAGAAGTGAACCGTAATCCTCAGAACCCTGCAATGTGGGGACTGAGAAATTTAAGCGACATAGTGTGGAATGTTGAAACACAGGACGGTGCTCTCAAGCCTATTGCAAAGGGACAGGTTGCTCCTATAATGGCAATCAAGGCTATCCATTTCCCGAACGGTATGGGAATTGTAGAATACAGTAGATAATACTAATTGCAGGAGGAATTCTATTATGTCAACAATAAATGATAAAAGTCCATACGGCGGTGCGGTTGAGGTTGCACGCAGAACAATGACACTCTTTTTCCTGGTAGATACATCGGGAAGTATGGACGGAAGCAAAATCGGCACACTTAACTCCGCAATTGAGGAGGTTCTTCCCGAAATTTGCAAGCTTTCCGGTGAGAACGCCGATGCGGCTATTAAAATTGCAGTGCTGGAATTTTCAAGCGGTGCACGCTGGATTACTCCGGCTCCTATGGATGCGAAAGATTTTCAGTGGAATGATCTGAATGCAGACGGTCTCACCGATTTCGGCGAGATGTGCAAAATGCTTAATGAAAAGCTCTCACGTAAAGCGTTTATGAGCGATGTGGCAGGTTCATATGCCCCGGCAATCTTTTTGCTCTCTGACGGTGAGCCGACCGATGATTATCAAAAGGAGCTCGGCAAGCTCAAGGAGAATAACTGGTTTAAAAAGGCAATCAAGGTAGCTGTCGCTATCGGAGAGGATGCTAACAAGGATGTCCTCGCTGAGTTTACAGGAAATAAAGAAGCAGTTATAACTGTTCACACTCCCGAGGCTCTTACTAAGATGATCCGCTTTGTATCGGTTACCGCTTCTCAGATAGGCTCCAAGTCCAGCGGCGTAGGCAAGGGCGGTGTTGATCAGGCAACAAATAAACAGAACGAAACTATTGACGCTATTAAGACAACCGTATCAAATAATGCGACAGACGGAGTTGAAATCGGTAATACACCTGTTTCCTCCGGCGATCAGGAAGATTGGAATTGGTGATTGATATGTACCGCAGCTTTCATTTTACGAGCATCGGTGCGTCACACATAAAAAAGGGAACGGTTTGTCAGGATTATTCGGCAAGCATAGAAGCAGATAGCTATAAGCTCGCTGTTATTTCAGACGGACACGGCGGTGCGGATTATTTCCGTTCCGACCGTGGAAGCCGTTTTGCAGTTCAGGCATTTTGTCGCTGTGTTGCAGACGCTTTTGCTGTTTGCGCCGATACATCACAGGAAGAGCTGACAGACGATTCGTTTTTGAAAAATAAGGCAAAGAACTTTGCCGACGCACTGGGTGCGTGCATAACAGATAAACAGATTGAAGAGCAGATGCGCTGGTTTATGCGCAGTGTGGTGACAAACTGGAATATCCTCGTTGAAGAAGATATTGCCGCTGATCCCTTTGGGGAAGAAGAAATGACCGAGGTGTCGGAAAAAGCCAAAGCCCGATATGAAAAGGGCGAAAAGGTGCATTCGGCATACGGTGCTACGCTCATAGGCGCAGTCATTACCGATGACTTCTGGTTCGGAGTGCATATCGGTGACGGAAAGTGCGTTGCCTTCGGTATGGACGGAACAGACTGCGAGCCGATTCCGTGGGATGAGCAGTGCTTTCTCAATGTTACAACCTCTATCTGCGATTCAAACGCAGGCAGTGAATTCCGTTATTTTTTCAGTCGGGAGCTTCCTGCCGCCGTATTTGTCGGCAGTGACGGCATTGATGACTCTTTCAGTAAGGACAGACATCTGCACAATTTCTATCGCACGGTGCTTAGCTCCTTTGCAACCGAAGCAGAGGAAAAGGCTGTGCAGGGCCTTGCAGATTATCTGCCGGAGCTTTCGGCGCAGGGCAGTGCCGATGATATGTCGGTGGCTTGTGTTCTTGATATTGAGCATATCAGAAGCAACGCCGCATTGTATGAGAAAAAGAAGGCGCCGTACTTGAAAGTATTACGAATAGGCAATTTAGGTGCACAGTCTGCTTCCGATGATTATATGCAGAAGAAAGAGATTGAAGCAGATGAAGGCACTGTTTACCTTGATATGATAGGCTGTTACGGCTTTCAGAAAGGTGTTATGGAGCTTGAAATCGTGTCTGTCGCAGAAGATACGGTCACTGTTTCGATTGCAGGAAAAGAGTATGTTATCACACCTGAAAAGCCTGCTGAAATTTCCTGCCGAAAGCTTGTAAACGGTATTTGTGAGTTTGACAAGTTAATTCTTCAATGTTTTATGAAATAGGAGGACATT
>JBJESZ010000077.1:0-37343 GCA_051883055.1 Emergencia sp. | reverse complement strand
TAAAGGACGTTGAAATTTCAACGTCCTTGCTCATCTAGGTGTAAAACTTGGGATTCTATCACCCGTAATTTGTGCTGTCAAACAAAACCTTTACAAAAAATTGTTTCTGATATATAATAGACTACGTTATTCAAAAGAAATGAAAATTTATTACGAAAGGAGAATAATTATGAGTAACAGTCCATTAGAAAAGAAGAAATTTTCTCTTCCTCATATCTATGTAATTTTATTCGCAATTATTGTGCTGTGTACTATCCTGACATGGATTATTCCTGCAGGTAACTTCGACCGTATCGAAAACGAATCCGGTCGTATGGTAGCCGTAGCAGGAACATGGCATGAAGTAGAGGCAACACCTGTTGGATTATTCAAAATGTTCCAGTGCATATATGACGGAGCATGCGATGCAGCAGGAATCGCACTATTCGTATTCATCGCATTCGCTTCAGTATCTTTCATCACAAAGAGTGGAGCATTCGATGGACTTGTTGTTTTCCTTCTTAAGATCTTCAAGGGAAACAGCTCATTAATCGTTATTCCTATTTTTATGGCCCTATTTGGTCTAGGTTCATCCACAGTTGGTATGTTCGAAGAATGGCTTGCATTCATTCCTATCTTTGCAGCTATCTTCATCGGATTAGGTTATGACGCAATCGTAGGTCTTGCAGTAGTAGCACTTGGTGCCGGCATGGGATTCTCCGGAGCGACTCTTAACCCGTTCACAGTAGGCGTAGCTCAGGGTATCGCAGAGGTTCCTTATATGTCAGGTGTAGGCTTCCGTCTTATCTGCCATATCGTAATGCTGGTTGTAGCTTCATTCTTTGTAATGCGCTATGCAGCAAAGGTTAAGAAAGACCCTACAAAGTCCTTAGTATACGGAGATGACTTCAGCGCAATTCTTGCAGGAGACGGAAACGTTGAAGACAGAGAATTCGGACCTAAGCAGATTCTGGTTCTTATTGACCTGTTAGTTGGAATCGCTGTAGTAGTATGGGGCGTTAAAGTTAACGGATGGTACTTCACAGAACTGGCTGCAGTATTCCTGATCATGGGTATTATCGCTGCAATCATTATGAGATACAGCCCTAACCAGATCGGTGAACAGTTTGCAGAAGGCTTCAAGGATGCTGCAATGGCTTCAATGATGATCTGTATCGCTCGTGCAGTACTTATGGTACTGAATGCAGGTAACATTTCAGATACTATCGTTTATGGATTATCACTTCCATTAACTCATCTGCCTGCATGGCTGTGCGGTATCGCAATGCTTATCATTCAGACACTGCTGAACTTCTTCATCCCATCAGGTTCAGGTCAGGCTGCAGTTTCAATGCCTATCATGGCACCTATGGCTGACCTTCTTGGAGTTACTCGTGACACTGCAGTTCTTGCATACCAGTTTGGTGACGGTCTATCCAACATCGTATGGCCGACAGCATTCGCAGCTGTAATGTCAGGTCTTGCATGCGTTAAGCTTGAAAAATGGTGGAAGTTCATATTCCCTATTTTCTTCGCTATCATCATCACACAGGCAGTTCTGATGGTAATCGCTTCATTTATCGGTTTCGGAGCATAAAGCTGAACAGCCAGTTACATAGCAGTTTACATAATGTTATATATTCAGAGCCCGGGGATTTGCCCGGGCTCTGATGCATTTTTTGCAGAATAAGAAAAGTGAAACCGCCATATCATTATTCAGGGGGAATGATATAGTGGATATTTTTAGCGGGAAAATTGACGAAACAGGCGCTGAATGGAGAAGACTGCCGACAGATAAGCTTCCGGACTGCGCTAAGGGCTATGTTGAATACGTGGAGAAGTACGGTCACTTTATAATAGGAAGAAATAAAAACAGGTGGTTTATCGGCATACCGGGAAGGTTTCTTCAGGAGGAAAGACCGGGGAACGGTTACTTTACGTTATGGCAGCCGGTAAGAGGCGGAGAGCTGTTTTACGACAGCCTGGAGAGCATATCGGAGGATATGCAGAACAGAATATTCGGATACTGGATATGCGGCATATGTCCAAAGGGCAGAAGATTAAAAAAATATTGAAATTAAAAGGATTGTGTGATAAAATCTTTTGATATATGGATAAGTTTATGAAAGAAGCTTTGATAGAGGCGAGAAAGGCCTACGAACTTGGAGAAGTTCCTATCGGAGCTGTTGTAGTGAAGGACGGACAAGTTATTGCCAGAGGACATAATCTTACGGAAACCTCCAAGGACCCGACGGCTCATGCGGAAATGATTGCAATAAGGGCTGCTGCAAAGACTTTGGGCGGATGGAGATTGCCGGGCTGCAGTTTATATGTGACTGTTGAGCCCTGCAGTATGTGCACCGGTGCAATGGTCTGGGCCAGAATAGAGAATCTGTATATCGGAGCAATGGATCCGAAGGCGGGTGCCTGCGGGTCAGTCTTCAACATTGCAGAGGAAGACAGGCTTAATCACAGAATACACGTGGAAAGAGGAATTCTTGAAGAGGAATGCAGCAGCATAATGAAGGAATTCTTCAGAGAACTTAGAAGAAAAAACAATTTTTAATCGGAGGAACAACGGAATGAAGAGACTTGGTTCAATTATTTGCATTATAGCGCTAATTGTAACTATGACAGCAGGAACATGTTTTGCTGCCCAGACACTGACAATCGAGGAGACATACCCGACAGACGGACAGAAGAATACTACTAAGGAGAATCTTTGTGTAAAGCTGACATTCAGTGAAGATGTAGGTGCAAAGGATATTAGAGAAGCAAACAGAAACTGCTTCAAAATCACAGATCCGGATGGAAAGGAAGTTCCTATCAAGGTCTTCTTTGACCCGGACGACTCGAAAAAGGTTATGGTACTTGCAGATACTACAAAGGAACTGGATATTAAAGACAATACAGAGTACACTCTGACAGTTGACCCGGCATTCCAGGATTCCAACGGTGATACATTAACAGATGGTGCGAGCATCTCCTTTACAACTATGGACCAGGGGAAGAGTACTACTGTTTACATGATTATGATGGTTGTTATGTTCGGTGCAATGTTTGCTTTCTCAACTATTCAGGCTAAGAAACATGCGGCAAAGGCGATTGAGGAAAAAGCAAAGGAAATGCCGTTTAACCCATATAAGGAAGCAAAGAGAACAGGTAAGCCTGTAACACAGATTATCGCAGAGCATGAAAAGGCTATGGAAAAGAAGAAGGCCAAGGAGGCCAAGAAGGCTGCTCGTGAGAAGGTTGAAGATGATGAAGATATCGAAGAAGAACCTGACAATGGAAACTACAAGGTAAAGAGACCTAGACCGATTGCTGATGGTGGTAGCTCATACATCACAGGAAGAAAGGCAGAGGCTGAAGCAAGAAAAGCAGAAGAAGAAAGACTTGCAAAGAGAAGAGCGGCTAACAAGAAGAAAAAGAAATAGAAAATAAAAATGAGCGGTTGATACCGCTCATTTGCTTTATCCAAGGACAGAATGATGAAAGAAATACAAATATCGTCTTATGCGAAGATAAACCTTTCCCTGGACGTTACAGGAGTTATGGATAATGGTATGCATCAGGTTGATATGATAATGCAGCAGCTGTCATTTCATGATGATGTAACCGTAAGATTCGAAGCGGATGAGAGCAGGGAAAGAGGAGATATAGACATTGTACTGACGACAAGCCGACCTTATCTGCCTACAGATGAGAAAAATATAGCATACAAGGCTGCCAGACTTATGATAGATGAGTACGGACGAAAAAGAAAAGGCGGTACGGTGTATGTGGATATTTTCAAGAGAATTCCTGTGGCAGCGGGAATGGCAGGAGGAAGCGGCAATGGTGCTGCGGTCCTGCATGGACTTAATGTGGTATGGAATCTGCAGCTTTCCCTAAGCAGACTGTGTAGTCTGGGTGCTGAGCTTGGATCGGATGTGCCGTTCTGCGTAATGGGACAGGCAAAGGGAAATCGATACCTTCCTAAGAAGGTTAGAAAGGATTCTATGGCTGAATCCTGTGCAAGAGCGCTGGGAACGGGGACAGAGCTTATTCCTGTTCGTGGCCTTAAGAAGGCTGTTGTTCTTGCAAAACCGCGAATTGGAGTTTCCACAAGAGAAGTGTATCAGGGAATAGATGATTGTGTAATTCGCAAAAGACCGGATACAGATGCTCTGATAGGAGCCCTGAAGACGGGAGATTTAGATGAGGCATATGCAAACTTTGTAAATGTGCTTGAAGAATACACGCTGAAGGCCTATCCGGAAGTGATGAGGCTTAAGGAGATAATGAAAAAACTGGGAAATCCGAAGACCGTTCTGATGAGCGGAAGCGGTCCGACAGTTTTTGCAGTATATGATGATATGGAATCGGCCCAAAAGGCCAGTGACATTTTGCGAAACAGAGGATATGAAAGTTACTGGACAAAGAGTACCAGATAACCCCATAATTTAAGAGAGGTATAAACATGATAAATTTTGATCTGCAGAATCATTTGCCGCTGAGAGAGCTGGTTTATGAGGAACTAAAAAAAGAAATACTTACCGGAAGAATCGCTCCGGGAACAAGAATGATGGAGGTTGAGCTTGCTGAGGAAATGGGTGTAAGCAGAACTCCTATCAGAGAGGCAATCAGAAAACTTGAGAAGGAAGGACTCGTTATTATCGAGCCCCGTAGAGGTGCATACGCATCCAGCATTTCTGTAAAGGATATGGTAGACACCCTGGAAGTCAGAGAGAACCTTGAAGGCTTTGCTGCAGCGATGGCTGCAGAAAAAATGTCTGATGAACAGATTGAGGAGCTTCTTCGTCTTGCTGACGAATACGCCGATGCGGTAACTGCCAATGATCCTATCAAGGTACTGTATATGGACGAAGCATTCCACAATTTCATTTTCGAGTGCTCAGAAAATGATACACTGCTCAAGCTGAGTGAAATTGTTCAGGAGCGTGCACAGAGATTCAGATATCTGTATTACGACAAGCTGGGCAGATATCAGAATATGCCTCTGGAGCACAGAGAGATTGCAACATCAATTGCCGAGAGAAATGTGGAAAAGGCAAGAGAGCTTTCCGAGGGGCACGCAAGAAGACTGAAGGAATTCATTATCAATGCCGAGGATGTTATTTCACGCATTTAGCACTTACATTCGCTGAAATTAAAAAATATCCCGGAGACAGTTGAAATCGCTGAACCGCGATTATACCGACTGAGTCTCCGGGATTTTTTGATGCTATTTCATTATCAGCAGTCTGCCATTCTCTGTTTCTCTGATCGAATCTTCAGGTATGTGATGTCTCTTTGCCACATCCCAGAGGGTTTCACCGGGGCCTATAGAGGTTATAATCATCGGATATGTTTTGCGATGGATGCCCTCTATGTAGACCGGCTCAGTCAGCTCCACAATCTGGTATTCAATATAGCTGCACAGATTCACGGCAAGCTGTGCGCGTACTTCAATCTGACTGTCATTAAGGAAATCAACCTCGCAGCCTTTCAGTGTAATCCGCCAGTCAACATTGTCTGAATCAGCATCACTTTCAAGATCAACTGAACTGTGGAAAGGAACCGTTTCTTTTACGGTTCGGCACAGACCTTCTGCGTCCCGATAAGCGATATGCCAGAGAAGTGAGCCTTCAACCGATGCACGGCCGCTGTCGCAGGAAAGCTTAACGTCTTCAGGCGTACAGTAGCCGAAAAGATCGGCCTCGTAGTTTCTGGTTGAGACAGGCGGATTCATTATGCTGATAATGTCACGAGTATTAATTTCCGATACCGAGGATGAATACAGCGTTTCAAAGCCTCTCGGCTGCAGAACAAACCCAAACTCTTTTTCTGTGTGGAAGGCATCGGTTACGATATCCTTCCGGCACTTTTCAAACAGAGAAATCCTGGTTTCCACTGTGCCGCTGCACTGAAACTCCTTCTGGGACGAGATTTCCTCACCCTGTTCGCCCCTGAGCGGTGACACGATATCCGTATGAAAATCTCTTCCTCGCAGTTCTACGCAGTCCGATGAGAATTCACGGCCGCGAGCACTTCTGGGTATAGGTATGAACTGAGTGAATTCAATGCGCTGACACTGCTGACAGATAACTTCTTTCTCTTCGGCGCTCTGTCTGTCAAAACCGACATAGAGAACAGTAACGTTCACGAAACCGTTAAGCACAATTTTGTCGCCGGTAATCTGCTTGTAGTTTTCTGTTACAGCATAATCCTGACGAAGAATAGCCTTAGGAACCACACCGTCTCTTCGAGGAAAGCTTTCCACTATCTCCATCTCATCCTTGCAGACAGTGGCTAGACAGTTCAGCAAAACCGGCTGACTTTTAACCTGGAGACTTCCGGTTTCACAATCGCTGAGACCGGTAAGAACGGATATATTTTCCTTTCGGCAATATGTGATTCTGACTTCCAGAGTCACGTTAACCCGAAGCTTTCTTTCATTTACGATTGATGGTTCTATTTCCCTCACTGCACAGGTGAAAGCAGCATCCGCTTCATTCTCATGAATGTTTTTCCACTGGTGTTTGTACGGAAGCTGTGCTTCAAGGGGAACTATTTTACCGGAAGCTCCCTTATACACAACCTGGATGTATATGTTTCCGGTCCAGTTTACCAGATCCTCTCCGCATACGACAGAACGCTCTCTGGGATTAATGTCGCAGTCAGCTTTGATAGAAAGTATATCCTCCATATCGGGTTTGATGTCGGGAACCAGGATGTCTTCTTCTACGCGGAAGGACACCTGCTGCTGTTTTCCCATACACACAAACTCTGTTTTATCGTAGCAGGCCTTTGCTTCTATGGTTCTTGTGGCTTTTGCGGGCTGCATCGCATAATCAGGAATTCCAACCTTTTGTGCCATAAGTTATCTTTACCCCCTCACAATATACTTCTTTAATATATGTGATGAGAACAGGAAATATTTCTGATTTTCTCCTTTATCTTTGACTTGATGATAAGTCTGTCAGATGAGGTGTCATTTTCAGAATCCCCGTCAATGAGGCACAGGTTAGGAAAGATAACGCACCACCAGTTCTGCCCCTGCCCTTCTCCGAGTACGATGCGAAGGGCTTCGTAATTCCCTGCAGGCAGAGTGAGATCCTCATAGCTTTTCCTTGGAATATAGAAGACGCCGAGTTCTGCGGTGGATTTGTAGTCGAAGCCCTCAGCTTCGATGACTTTATCGGCCTTTCGAGCGATATCGTCTAAATGCGATATGATGTATTTCCTGCATTCTTCCAGGTCGTCCTGACCCTCCATGTACTTTATTATCTCGTCTCTCACCTTCAGCTTCAGACTCTGATCAGCCTCTGAATCACTGTTTGCAATTACGTGAAGCCGGATAATTCCCTCATGCCCGTTTACGGGAGAATCAGCATGGACCTGTTCGGGGACTGCCTTTCCCCCAAAGAAAATAACAAGGCAAATAAAAAAGGAAACCATCAGAAGAATGATTTCCTTTTGCACTGTGTCTAATTTAATTCGTTTCATTTCTGTCATTCCTCCATTCGAAATGGAGTATAGGCAGTGCCTGAAAAATTTATACAGTTAATCCTGGATCTTGTCAATTGCCTTGATGACCGCTCCGCGGAATCCGCTTTTCTCCAGGGAGGCCACGCCTCTGATGGTAGTTCCGCCGGGGGAGCACACCTGATCCTTCATAACCGCAGGATGTTCTCCTGATTCAACCAGAAGGGCACCGGTACCTGCAACCATCTGACCTGCAAGTTCATATGAGAGCTGACGGGGCAGGCCATGTTTAACAGCAGCATCTGCCAGAGCCTCTATGAACATTGAAGTGAGAGCCGGCCCGCAGCCGCTTATTGTCCCGGCTATGCCAAGATACTCAGGAGAGACCCACTTAACCATAGAAATCAGTGAAAGAAGACTGCTGACCAGTGACTTCTGATCCTCGTTCAGGGTATGAGTCTCCTCACATATGAATATGCCCTGACAAACTGATACCGGGGTGTTTGGAAGTGTGCTGATATGCGCTGTTCCCGGAATTATCCTTTCGTAATCGCTGCAGGTGACATTTACTGCAACTGAAATTATTATCTTATCCTCAAGGGACTCTCTGAGTGGTGCCAGAACGGATTCGACCTGATAAGGCTTTACCGCCACAAATATTATATCTGAATTGTTCACAACCTCAGTCGCAGATTCACAAGGGCTGATTCCCAGCCCGTCGGTTCTGGCGCAAAGCTTCTCATAGTCGCGTGCACAGGCGAAAATCTGAGAACCTTTTACCTCACCCGACTTTAGAAAACCCTGCGCAATCGCGGAAGCCATATTGCCAAATCCGATGAAACCTATATCTGCGTTATTTACTGTTAACATTTTCCTATGCCTCCTGAAGAACAACCTCCAGTTTAACTGTGTTGTTGCCTCGTATTACTGTTACTGTTATCTTGTCGCCTGCCTTATGCTTAGACAGTTCGGCAGAAAGCTCATCTGCATTTTCTATTCTACTATCTTCCACATAGTATAGTAAATCCCCTTTTTCAAAACCGGCTGATTTTGCCTCGCTGGAGTTTACCGCCTGAACGTAAACGCCGGTTATTTTTACGTTGTATTGCATAGCTGTCTGTGCATCCTGAATGTCTACAACACTGATTCCAATCATAGGATGATCGTCATTTGAGGAATTCGCAGATCCGTTTTCGATGATTTCCTTTGCAATCGGAGCAGCAGTGTTAATTGGAATTGCAAAGCCCAGACCCTCTACATCAGAACCTGAGGATTTTGCAACTACGATACCTATCAGTTGACCATATTCGTTAAACAGTCCCCCGCCGGAGTTGCCCGGATTGATGGATGCATCAGTCTGAATGAGTGTAAGCTCATTGTTGTCTATAGTAATATTTCTGTCTGTTGCACTGACAATACCCTGAGATGCGGTTCCGCCCAGCTGTCCTAAAGGATTACCTATGGCTACAGCAAGATCGCCTACAGATATACTGTCGCTGTCACCGTATGCTGCAGCTGTAAGGTTGCCGGCCTTGATCTTCAGGACGGCGATGTCGTTGCTTGAATCTGTTCCAACGATTTTTGCATCATATTCTGTGCCGTCTTTCAGTGTAACTGTTATCTTGTTTGAGCCTTCAACCACATGGTTGTTTGTCATGATATATCCTTTGGTATCTATGATTACACCGCTTCCTGCACCTTCCGTAACATAGTTCCTCAGCCACATGTCATACGCAGTGGATTCGGTCCTGATTTCCACGACTGCGTTTTCGTTCATAGCGATTATTTCCTGAATAGATTTCTCGCTTCCTGTAGCCTCCTGAAGTGTGTAGTTTGTTGCAGATACTGATTTACCTGTGGATACGACGCCTGTTCTGGAAAGCAAAACTACTGCGCCTGCGGAAAGTGCAGAGGACAGAATCATGCAGATGATAACAGTGAGTACAAAAGCTTTTCTTGTTACGTATTTCGGTTCCTTAACCGCCGCACCGGACATGTTTCGGAAATCAGATCCATAATACTGTTTGTTATCGAAGTATTGTCTGTTATCAAAACCATCGCTGACGGAGCCTTCGTCAAAAGTGTTTTCGATGCCGGAGCCTTCGCCAAAAGTGTTCTCGCTGTGAGTGCTTTCGCCGTTGTTAGTCCATTCGTCCATATTGGTTCCCCCTTCACCTTTAATATTGTTTTATTCTGTAAATAAATTATAACCCTCTTTTATGTTTTTTTTGTATTAAATTTGTGTGATTTGTGATAAAATATATGATTATTGAAAAGAGAAATACCACTTGTAAGGAAAAGGATGGATTATATATGAGTAAAGTTATTACAGCAATGGATAGAAGTAAATCATTCAGAGTTTATCTGACTGTTTCCACGGATATGGTTGAAGAGGCAAGAAAGATTCATAACACTACACCGCTTGCGACTGCAGGCCTTGGAAGAGTTCTGACAGGCGCGGGTCTGATGGCTTTGATGCTGAAAAATGAAAGTGACAAGCTTACGGTCCAGTTCAAGGGTGACGGTCCTGCGAGAGAAATTCTTGCGACAGCATACAGTGATGGAAGAGTAAAGGGCTACATCTCTAACCCGAATGTGGATCTTCCGCTGAGAGAAGACGGACACCTTAATGTCGGAGGTTCTCTTGGAATAGGTGAACTTACGGTAATCAAGGATCTTGGGTTGAAGGAACCATACATCGGAAAGATTTCACTTGTTACAGGAGAAATTGCTGATGATCTGACAGCATACTATTATATATCAGAACAGCAGAATTCATCGGTTGCTCTCGGTGTGAAAATTGCCAGAGACTGTTCTGTACTGTGCTCAGGCGGGATGATTATCCAGATGCTTCCATTTGCCCCAGACGAGGCAGTTGATGCACTGGAGGCCATGCTGGATAAGATGGAGCCTCTGACAACTATTATTGAGAGAGTGGTCCTGAGATCTGCAGGAAAGAGTGAAGAAGGAATCGTGTCTGAGCTGATGGATGAAATATTCAAGGATATGCCTGAGGAATTCGCACTGGAAAAACTGGAGACGAAGGATATGCACTGGGAATGTGACTGCTCTGAGGAGAGACTCGAACAGGCGATTATGACCATCGGGAAAAAGGATCTGCGAGAAATCATCGATGAAGACGGGCAGGCTGAACTTATCTGCCATTTCTGTGAGACTAAATATCTGTTTGACAGGGAGCATCTGGAGAAGTTATACGATCAAATGTAAACAGAGAGGTTTGGAACATGAAGAGAATTGGAGTTTTTTTCGGAGGAAAATCCGGAGAGCATGAGGTTTCGCTTATGTCGGCGGCGGCAGTAATCAACGCCATTGATAAGAGAAAATACAAGGTCGTCCAGATTGGAATTACCAGAGACGGACAATGGAGGCACTTCGAGGGCTCCACTGAGCACATAGAAGACGGCACATGGGAAGCTGAAAGTACTCTCCTTAATATAGGTGAGCTGTCACAGCTTATAGATTTTGCACTGCCTGTTTTACATGGACCTTTTGGAGAGGACGGAACTATTCAGGGTCTGTTTGAAATGATGGATATTCCTTATGGAGGATGTGGAGTTCTGGCATCGTCAGCCTGCATGGATAAGGCTACGGCAAAGAAGCTGTTTGAAGAGGCCGGTATTCCGACAAGCAACTTCCACCTGGTTTATTCCGAGGATGTGGAAGAGAACATTGAAGCAGTTGCGAATGAAATAGAGGATGATCTCTCATATGTTATGTATGTGAAGCCTTCCAACATGGGCTCAAGCGTTGGGATTTCCAAGGTACGCGACAGGGAGGAACTGAAAAAGGCTCTTATCCTTGCATCGAAATACGACAGACGAATCCTGGTAGAAGAAGGAGTCAACTGCCGCGAGGTGGAAACCGGTGTAATTGGAAACAGATATATTGAAGCTGCCTGCGTGGGAGAAATCCTGGCTTCCAAGGACTTTTACGATTACGATGCCAAGTATACAGATGATGCAGGAACAAGAATTAATATTCCGGCTGATATTCCGAAGTACACAAGTGAGAAAATAAGGGAATATGCCAAGAGAGCATATTCTGCTCTGGACTGCAGCGGATTTGCCAGGGTGGATTTTTTCGTGGAGAAGGAAACGGGAGAAGTATATATTAATGAAATTAACACGATTCCCGGCTTTACAAAGTACAGCATGTTTCCGCTGATGTGGGCCGAGGTCGGAGTATCGTTCAGTGAATTGATTGAAAGGATAATAGATTACGGATATGAAAGATATAATGCTAAAAATAACAGGTAAGCAGCTTGTAGGCGAGGAAGCTGAAGAAAAGATGGAATTCATCACTGAAGGAAAGCTTTTTGAACGCGGCGGCGCCAAATACCTTATGTATGAGGAAAGTGAATTCTCAGGTATGCCCGGATGCAAGACAACGCTTAAGCTTACCGATACCAGCATCCGCCTGAAAAGAATAGGCGATCATGCTGATTTCGGACATGAGATGATATTCGAGAAGGGAAAGAGATATAACAGCAGATACAAAACCCCATATGGTGAAATGGATCTTGAAATCCTTACAAATGATGTAGTGAATAATCTGTCTGAAGAGGGTTTCGGCACAATTGGAATCGACTATCATGTAAGCCTGGGAGGAATGGCTGAAGGAAGAAATCAGCTGAGCATAGAAGTACTGCAGTAAATGAGCAGTAAACAGAGGGGTACATAGAATGAAAAAGAAAAACAAACTGATAGGAAGAATACTGGTGTGTCTCGTAATTGCATCAATGGTATTCACATCATTGCTTTGGGCGGTGCAGCTTGCACTGTAAAATATTATCCATGGAAAGATATACAGGAAGGTGGGAAGTAAATGTTTAAAGTAGGTTTTGACGCAGAGAAATATCTGAGGGAGCAGTCAAAGTTCATTCTTGAGAGAATTGAAAACGGAGATGCAGACAGACTGTACCTGGAGTTCGGGGGAAAGCTTGTTCATGACAAGCACGCGATGAGAGTTCTGCCGGGCTACGATGAGAATGCGAAGATAAAATTGCTGAAGCAGATGAAGGACCAGACGGAAATTATCATCTGCATATATGCAGGAGACATTACAACAAGCAAGACCAGACATGATTTCGGCATTACATACGATCTGGAGGTAATGCGTCTGATTGACATCTTCAGAAAACACGACCTGAAGATTAACAGTGTTGTTGTAACAAGATATGAGGACGCTCCATCGGTAAACATGTTTATCGACAAGCTGGAACGTCGCGGTATCAAAACCTACAAACATAAATTCACCAAGGGTTATCCGACTGATGTGGATACAATTGTAAGCGATGAGGGATATGGAGCCAATCCGTACATTGAGGTGACTAAACCGGTTGTCGTAGTAACAGGCCCGGGAGGAGGAAGCGGAAAGCTTGCTACAAGTCTTTCTCAGCTGTATCATGATTTCAAAAGAGGAACAAAGGCAAGATATGCAAAGTTTGAGACTTTCCCAATCTGGAACCTGCCTCTTAAGCATCCTGTAAATATTGCCTATGAGGCTGCAACTGCAGACCTTCGTGACGTAAATATGCTGGATTCCTTCCATCTGGAGGCTTATGGTGAAAGTGCCGTAAACTATAACAGAGATATGGAAGTGTTCCCTGTTGTTAAGAGAATCATTGAAAAGATTACGGGAAATACAGAGTATCAGTCACCTACAGATATGGGTGTAAATCGTGTAGGCTTTGCTATCACTGATGATGAGGTATGCAGAGAGGCGGCATATCAGGAAATTATCAGAAGGTATCTTATTGCGGAGTGTGACTACAAGAAGGGTCTGATTTCAGAGACTTCCCTGGAGAGAGCCCAGCTTCTGATGAAGGATGTGGGCAAAGAGGTGAGCGACAGAAAGGTAGTTCAGCCTGCAAGGGATTATGTTGAAAAGAAGAGACAGAATGAACGATATATGAACGTCGTTGCCATGGCTATTGAGATGCCGGACGGCTCGATTGTAACAGGAAGAAGCTCCAGAAGAATGGCTGCATCTGCGGCAGCGGTTCTTAACGCAATTAAACAGCTGGCAGGTCTGCCTGACGAGGTTCTTCTGATTTCACCTCAGGTTCTGGAATCCACTCAGAATCTGAAGTCAGATGTGCTTAAATATGACAGAGCAAGTCTGAATCTTGAGGAAGCTCTGATAGCACTTACAGTATCCGGAACCCATAACCCCACCGCTCAGATGGCAGCGGAAAAGCTTGGCTGTCTGAATGGCTGCAGGGCACACTGTACCGCTATTCTGAGCGATCACGACGAGCAGACGCTGAGAGCTCTTGGCATAGACGCAACCTGCGATCCGGAATACGTAACCACTAACCTGTACAATAACTAATATTTTTTGAAACATAATGAATACAAGAGTTGATACAATAATTAAGACAGTTGAATCAAATAAATACAGAATGATTGTCGAGGGAGCAATGGTAGGGGCTGCGGCCGGACTGCTGGTATCTCTCTTCAGATTAAGTTTGCAGAAGGCAGAGTCTCTAAGAGGCTCTGTCCTTTCCAATATACACGGGTTTGACCGATGGATGCTGATATACGTGATTGGAGTCCTTGTGTCTGTTGCGGTTCTCTATGTCTGTTGTAAAAAGGTCCCGCTGTGTGGCGGCTCAGGCATTCCTCAGGTGAAGGGGGAACTTATCGGAAAAGTGGAGCAGCCCTGGCTGAGGCTCGTTCCGGCAAAATTCATCGGAGGTGTCTGCGCAATTGGAACGGGAATGTCTCTGGGACGTGAGGGTCCCAGCATTCAGATGGGTTCCATGGTGGGAAAGGGCTATGCAAGGCTTCGGGGAAAGGTTCTCAACGAAGAGAAAATGCTTATGACCTGCGGAGCAGGTGCAGGTCTTGCAGGAGCATTCTGCGCTCCGCTTGCAGGGGTTGTTTTTGCCCTGGAGGAACTGCATAAGAACTTTTCTACAGAAATACTTCTTGCGACAATGGCGGCATCTGTGGCATCAGACTTTGTCTCATCATCACTTTTCGGACTTGAACCTGTATTTCACCTGCCTGAAATTACACCGCTGCCGCTAAGCCGTTACTGGCTGATAATCATCATGGGTGTGATTCTGGGCATCGTTGGGGTGCTTTTTAACTTCTGTATCGACAAGACTCAGAATTTTTATGCCTGGGTTTCCCATACATCGATTAAGGTTGCGCTGCCTTATGTGATGGTTCTTCCTCTGGCGGCAGTCTGTCCTGTTGCGCTGGGAAGCGGGCACGGGCTGGTTGGACAGGTCGCGGCTGAAGAGTATATGCTGACCTTCCTTGCAGTGCTTTTTGTGATTAAGTTTGTTTTTTCCGTATTCTGTTTTTCCTCGGGTGTACCCGGAGGAACTTTCCTGCCGATGCTGGTGCTGGGGGCTCTGTCCGGTGGTATCTTTGCAATGGCATCCGGTGAACTGCTGGGATATGATGAGATATATGTGGCTACATTTGTAGTCCTTGGAATGACGGGGATTTTTTCGTCTATCGCTCGCGCGCCGATTACGGGAACGATTCTGATAACGGAGATGACCGGGGACTTTACCAATTTCCTGCCTCTGGCTCTGGTGGCTTTGATCGCCTATGTGACAGCGGATGTTCTGAAGGGAGAGCCTCTTTACGATCAGCTGCTTGAAAGAATGATCGGAGAGAGAAAGTCCTATGGAATGGCAACAGTACATAAAGCGAAGAAGGTGCTGCTTCACTGCGAGGTATATATAGGAAGCATTATGGACGGACAGACCATAGACAAGATGGGACTTCCGAAGGGTTGCCTGATTGTAGCTGTGGAGAGAAGGGGACAGGAAATTGTGCCAGGAGGGAATACCGTTATTGCAGGCGGGGACAGTCTGACGCTGTTATGCAGACAGAGTGACATTCATCAGGTAGAGGAAAGGCTGGATGATATCTGCCGGACAATAATGAAATAATAACTGCTACAACTCCTAGAAAAAATTGGTCGATAGGGTTTACTTTATTTTTTCGTGTGTTATAATTAGCCTAGGACGAAAGTTAATTATTTAACAAAATTAACAAATGATATTTTACGCCAAGGCGTACACAATGTAGGAGGTTTTCAAATGAAGAAAATTGGAGTATTAGGAACAGGCACAATGGGTGCCGGAATCATTCAGGTACTTGCACAGAACGGTTATGAAGTTGTACTGAGAGCAAGAAGAGAATCCTCTGTTGAAAAAGGAATTGCAACAGTAGAAAAGAACCTTGACAGACTGATCAAGAAGGAAAAGATTACTGAAGCTGACAAGGCTGAAATCATGGGAAGAATCCACGGTTCAACTGATATCGAAATCGTTAAGGATGCAGATCTTATCATCGAAGCTGCTACTGAAGATATGGAAGCTAAGAAGGCTCTTTTCGCAGAGCTTGACCAGCTGGTAAAGCCTGAAGCAATCATCGCAACTAACACTTCTTCACTATCAATCACTGAGATTGCAGCTGCAACTAACAGACCTGACAAGGTTATCGGAATGCACTTCTTCAATCCGGTTCCTGCTATGAAGCTTGTAGAAATCATCAAAGGTCTTACAACTTCAGAAGAAACTAAGGCTACAATCGTAGAATTATCAGAAAAATTAGGAAAGACTCCTGTAGAGGTTGCTGAAGCGCCGGGATTCGTTGTAAACAGAATCTTAATTCCAATGATCAACGAAGGTATCGGAATCCTTGCTGACGGAGTTGCTGATGCAAAGGGAATCGACACAGCTATGAAGCTTGGTGCTAACCACCCAATGGGACCTCTTGAATTAGGTGACCTGATTGGACTTGACGTTTGTCTTGCTATCATGGAAGTTCTTTACAAAGAATACGGTGATTCTAAGTACAGACCGCACGTACTTCTGAGAAAGATGGTAAGAGCAGGCAAGTTAGGAAGAAAGACAGGCGTAGGCTTCTACGACTATACAAAATAAGATACATACCGTTTAAGGTTGATTCGCCCCGTGCCCGTTGGTGCGGGGTGTTTTATTTCCGGCAGGCAGCCGGAACAGACATAATCAGCTGACGCGTTCAAAAACCTGTTGTGCTGTGCGTAATATTTATGTTATACTTTGGTAAAGTATGCAAATAAATTAGGAGGTCCTATCAAATGAAAGGATATACGAGCGAAACTATTAGAAACGTTGCTTTATTGGGTCATGGTGGATGCGGTAAGACTACACTGCTTGAGTCCGCTTTGCTGGCAACAGGCGCTATCACTAAGCTGGGAAGAGTTGAGGACGGTAACACTGTTTCCGACTATGACAAGATGGAAATCGAAAAAGGATATTCAATCAACACTTCTGTAGTTCCTGTAGAATGGAAAGACAGCAAGATAAACTTCATAGATACTCCGGGATATTTTGACTTCGTAGGTGAAGTACATGCTGCACTGAGAGCCGCAGAAGCTGCTGTAATCCTGGTTGACGCAGGTGCAGGAATTCAGGTAGGTACTGAAGCTGCATGGAACGAATGTGAAAAATTCAAGACTCCAAGATTCATCGTAATCAACAAGAGAGACAAGGACGAATTTGACTTCTACAAGACTTTCGGTGAACTGAAGGAAAGATTCGGAGAGACACTTATTCCTTTCAGCTGGCCGCTTACCGCTGAAATAGATGAAGAACTGAAGGAAGCTATCGCTATGGCAGACGATGCCCTGATGGAAAAATACTTTGAAGGTGAAGACTTCACAGATGAAGAAATTAAATCAGGTCTGGTTAAGGGTATCGCTGATGGTAATATCGTTCCTGTATGTTCATCCGCATTCAGCCTTGGACACGGAATTGAAGGTCTGCTGGACGTTCTGGTTACATATGTGCCTACTCCGTTACAGCATGGTCCTTACAAGGGATTCAACGATAAGAACGAACCTGTTGAAAGACTGTCAGTTACTGATGCAACTCCATCCGCGTTTGTATTCAAGACAATCGTTGACCCGTTCGTAGGTAAGATTTCAATCATGAAGGTTGTTACAGGTAAGCTTACATCCGGTGCGGAAGTTTACAATGAAAGAGCAGGAAAGACTGAAAAGCTTGGAAAACTGTTCTTCTTAAGAGGAAAGAATCAGCTTGAACTGAACTATGCAGAAGCAGGAGACATCGTTGCTGTTGCTAAGCTTCAGTACACTCAGTCCGGAGATACTCTTTGCGACAAGGATGATCCTGTAATCTATCTTCCATTAGATTATCCATCACCAAACTACTTCATCGCTATCGAACCTGAAGATAAGAACGATGAAGAAAAGATGGGAACAGGCCTTGCAAGACTGAGAGAAGAAGACCCATCATTCGTAGTAGAAAGAAATGCTGAAACTCATCAGACACTGTTAGGCGGTCAGGGAGACATTCAGCTTGGAATTATCATGGCAAAGCTTAAGGACAGATTTGGCGTTTCAGTTAGAACTGTTCCTCAGAAGATTGCGTACAGAGAAACAATCAAGGGCACATCCGACGTTCAGGGTAAACACAAGAAGCAGTCAGGTGGAGCCGGTCAGTACGGTGACGTTCATATCAGATTCTCACCATCAGAAAAGGAATTCGAATTCTCAGAAGAGCTGTTCGGCGGATCAATTCCAAAGAACTACGTTCCTGCAGTTGAAAAGGGACTGATTGAAAGCATGCAGAAGGGTCCTCTTGCCGGATGCAAGGTAGTAAATGTTAAGGCAGTTCTTTATGATGGTTCATACCACGATGTAGACTCCAACGAAGTATCCTTCAAGATTGCAGCATCACTGGCATTCAAGAAAGGTATTGTTGAGGCACAGCCTTGTCTGCTTGAACCGTATATGAGAATGAACATCTACGTTCCTGATGATTACATGGGAGACGTAATGGGCGACATGAACAAGAGAAGAGGCAAGATCTTGGGTATGGAACCTCAGCTTAACGGTGGACAGAAGCTTGTTGCTGTAGCTCCTCAGGCTGAACTGTTCGATTACTCACTGGGTCTGCGCTCAATGACTCAGGGCAGAGGAACATTCGATCTTGAGTTCGAAAAGTACGTAGAAGTTCCTAAGGCAATCGCTGAAAAGATCATGGCTGAATATCAGGCAAGCCAGGATAAATAGTAATTGAATAATATGGTGCGGAGTGCGCCGGTGCGGGAAAGGGTTGTCGCCCTGACGGAATTTAACCGTCAGGGCGACAACCCTTTTGATATGTGTGCGTATGGTAACGGAAAGACTCGAACTTTAACTATCTGATTTATGATATGCTCTTTACCGTGGACGCCCTATTTTTTAATCTTTAAATCCATAGGTGCAGGTTTTCCCCTGGATTTTAAAAAAATTCGAATTAGGTGCAGGTTTTGCCTAATATGGCTAAGCAAACAGATGAAAATGGAAAAATGCGCAGATGATATAGGGCCTCAGTAGTTGAACAATCTTATGTAAATGGGCTTTGGGGTGAAAAAGTGGACTGTTAAAAGAATATAATCAGAATCAGGGCATTCCTGACTCACCAGCTGAACACTGGCAGTTAATAGGAGCATCCTATTGCTGATGGTTTGCGCACCTTTATTTGAATAAATCCAATTTCAGGGGAAAAAGTGCACCTGATCATGAAAATAACTTATCAGAGGGCATCACTGTTAGCGTCTGGTTCAATCACGGAAAAGGATTTTAAGCATTGAAAGAAAAGAGCAAGCCCGAATATGAGATCTGAACCAAAAAACGGAGCAGCAATGAATGCACAAATCCATTGCTGCTCCGGCTTTTGTATCGTCTAACCCAGTGTACTGTTGACATCCAGGGCTTCAAGCAGCCTGATGTCCTGATGGCGTTCCATATAGTAGTTAAGAGTGAACTGGTTGGCAAACAGAATAATCGGTCTCTGGAAGTGGTCGAAAACCAGCATGCTTCTGGAGTCCAGAGTACGCTTAACTGCCTCAAGGTCGTCGGTTGCGACCCATCTTGCGACGCTGAAGTCAAGATAATCCATTCTTATATCAGAGTTGTACTCGTTCTTCAGTCTGTATTCGAAAACCTCAAACTGCAGCTGACCTACTGCACCGATTACAACCTCATTATATTCGTTGCGATATACCTGAATTGCTCCTTCCTGAGCCAGCTGATCCACTCCCTTCTGGAAGTGCTTCGCCTTCATTGTGTTCTTAGGTGTAACCAGACAGAACAGTTCAGGAGGGAAGGTTGGAAGCGGCTCAAAGAAGAGTGGCTGTTTGCTTGTGGTCAGTGTGTCGCCTATCTGATAGTTGCCCGTATCGTAAATACCTATGATGTCTCCTGCGATTGCTGTTTCCACATTTTCTCTTGCATTTGCCATGAGCTCAGTTGCCTGAGCAATCTTCATCTGCTTTCCTGTCCTTGAAAGTGTAACCGTCATTCCGCGCTGGAAGGTTCCGGAACAGATTCTGAAGAAGGCAAGCCTGTCTCTGTGGGCAGGGTTCATATTTGCCTGAATCTTAAAGATAAATCCACTGAATTCCTCATCAGTAGGGTTAACATATCCCTCAGTTGTCTTCCTTGGTCCCGGAGCAGGTGACATGTCAAGGAAGTGTTCCAGGAACGCGGTCACACCAAAGTCGGCAAGAGCCGAACCGAAGAAAACCGGTGAAAGTTTTCCGTGGGAAATGGCGTCCATATCGAACTCGTTGCCTGCACCCTGAATCAGCTCAATCTCATCTCTGAGAGTGGAAAGGTTGTAACCTGCGATAATATCTTCAAGTTCAGGTCCGAATACACCTTCATCAGATAGCTCAATAGTTTCGGAAGGTTTGCCCGCCTTGTACAGAATAACCTCATTTTTCAGAAGATCATACACTCCCTGGAAATTAAGACCGCTTCCGATAGGCCATGTAACAGGCACTGAAGGCAGTCCCAGAACATTTTCCAGCTCCTCCACGAGCTCGAAGGCATCTTTAGTCTCCCTGTCAAGCTTGTTAATAAAGGTGAAAACCGGAATTCCTCTCATGCTGCAGACAGCAAAAAGCTTTCTGGTCTGAGCCTCTATACCTTTCGCTCCGTCGATAACCATAACGGCACTGTCCACCGACGTCAGAATTCTGTATGTGTCTTCTCCGAAGTCGTTATGACCCGGAGTATCCATAATAGAAATAACCTTATCTTTATATTCAAACTGCATAACAGAGGAGGTAACGGAAATGCCTCTCTGTTTCTCGATTTCCATCCAGTCAGATGTGGCAAACTTGGCATTCCTTCTCGCCTTAACTGTACCGGCTTCTCTGATTGCTCCTCCGTGAAGAAGCAGCTTTTCCGTCAGGGTTGTCTTACCTGCGTCCGGATGGGAAATGATTCCGAATATTCTTCTTGAATTTATCTTATCAGCATTCGACATAGAAATTCCTTTCATACTAAAAACTGTAAAAATACACCTACGGCAAAATATTTTATAACAATAATCGAGCAAATGCAATATTCTTCTATAATTCTATTATTTCTGATTTCCTCATAGACATACCGTCAGAACTCTGTTATACTTGAAAAAAGAACAAATGTTTGAGGAGGATTGGCGATGGCAAAGAAGGCAAAAACGGTTTTTGTGTGTCAGGAATGCGGATATGAGACACCTCGCTGGCAGGGGCAGTGCGTGTGCGGTGCATGGAATACATTCGTAGAGGAAAAGGTGATCGACGTGCCGGAAAATGACAGCCGCCGGAGGGCTTCCGCAGGGGCAAAGCCATCAAAGCTCAAAGAGGTGGGATCTGCCGATTATGCGAGAATAGACACGGGAATAAGTGAACTTAACCGGGTTCTTGGCGGCGGACTGGTTCAGGGGTCGCTGACGCTCATTTCCGGAGAGCCGGGCATAGGAAAATCCACTATAATAATTCAGGCTGCCGCCAATCTTGCGAAAACACTGGGCACAGTGCTTTATGTATCAGGTGAGGAGTCTGAGGAGCAGGTTAAGATGAGAGCGGACAGGGTCTGCGGCGGAATCAGCGATAATCTGTATATTTTATCGGAAACCAATATAGAGAATATAGTAAACGTATGTGACAATCTGAAACCGAGGTTTCTTATAATTGACTCGATTCAGACTATGTATAGTCAAACCCTGGATTCCGTTGCGGGAAGCGTATCTCAGGTAAGAGACATAGGCAATCAGCTCATGAAGCTTGGAAAGACAAGAAATATACCTGTTTTCATCGTTGCACATGTTACCAAGAACGGTGAACTGGCGGGTCCGAAAATTGTAGAACATCTGGTTGACTGCGTGCTCAGCTTTACGGGAGAAAGAGAACATGATCTGAGGATACTGCGAGCATATAAGAACCGATTTGGAACGACAAGCGAAATCGGTGCGTTTCAGATGTGCGAAGATGGCCTGAGGGGGATAAAGAATCTCTCTGAAACCTTTCTGGAGAGCGGCTCAGCTAGTGAAGAGGGCTCGGTTATTACAGCCGTGTATGAGGGAAGCAGACCTGTCTTTTTTGAAATCCAGGCTTTAACCGCTCCTGCAAATGCAGGCTTTGCAAGACGAACAGCTGTTGGTATAGATAATCAGCGCCTGAATATGATACTTGCTGTGCTTGAAAAGAAAGTAGGAGTCACAATGATAAATCAGGATGTGTATGTTAACGTGGTGGGCGGAATGAAACCTGACAGTACATCGGTGGATTTAGGAGTGATTCTTGCTGTATATTCATCCATAAGAGGACTGGTTTGCTCAAAGAGAAGCATTGCAATAGGCGAAGTGGGTCTGACCGGTGAACTGAGGTCTGTTCAGAATGCAGAAAAAATCGTAGCCGAGGCTGAACGCCTGGGCTACGAACAGATAATCATGCCTAAGAAAAGTGCTGATAAGCTGGAAGGAAATCTGCGCAGCGGAAGCTGCAGGATTATTGCGGCAAGAAATATATACGATGCAATTGACGCTTTTAAGAGCGAATCATAAGAGTATTCTTGCTCTTTACTGCATCCATTTCAAACCAGAAGGTTGTTCCCTTGCCTACCTTGCTGGTAACACCGTACTGAGCCTTATGCAGGATCAGTATTTCCTTTACAATGGAAAGTCCCAAACCGCTGCCTTCTACAGGCCGCACCAGATTGGAACTCGACTTGTAGTAACGCTCCCAGATGTGATCGATTTCGTCAGGAGCGATACCGGCCCCGTTGTCCCGGACTTCGCAGCGCATCTTTTTGCCCACACGCTTGATGTTGACAATAACTGTCTTATCATCACCGCAGAATTTGAATGCATTGCCGACCAGGTTGGCTATAACCTGCTTGATCTTGGATTCATCGCCGTATACTGTAATTGAGTCACGACAGTTGAAAATCAGGTTGTATCCCTCTTTCTGACAGCGTATGTCATAGGATGCAAGAATGGATTCAGCAGCCGCCTTGATGTCAAAATAATTCTTCTCTATAGTAATGGTTTTGTTCTGCATATGACGGAGATTCAGAAGATCATTAACCAGGGTATTCAGACGATCCGTCTCGTCAATAATAACAGCCAGATGGGCATCCCTCTTTTCCGGTATATCACCGGAAAGATCTCTGATCATCTCTGCGTATGATTTAATCATGGTAAGAGGTGTTCTCAGGTCATGAGACACATTGGCAATAAGGTCTTTCTGGTACATTTCAGTCTTTTCAAGCTCCCGGGAAGCGTGGGTAAGCGTATCCGCAAGTTCGTTTATTTCGGTGTAGTCGCTTCGAGGAAACTGAACGCCATAGTTTCCCTTACCCATTTCAGCTGCGGAACGGGTAATTGACTTCAGAGGCTTGGAAATTCGCTTCGAAAAGTATATGGCAATCGCAAAAGACAGAATCAGTGCAATGACTGAAGCGTAAATAAACTGATCGCTCAAAATGGAGGTTGTCGTCTTTGCCAGATGCAGTGGTGTCAGTATGTAGAGGACATAACTTGACGAGTTCCAGCACTCGAGATTGCTTGATCCAAATGCATCTGCCACTTCAGGTGAAACCAGGTCATCATCCAGAAAACATGCATAGACAAGGATTCTGTCATCGTCTGAGGACTTGTCTAATGAGGTCGAGACAGTGGAGACATATTTGCTTGTTCCACCGGAAAGCATATCTCTGACTTTTGAAATGTCGATACTGTATTTCGGAACAAAGAAGCTGTCGCCATAAGGGGCAATCACTGTTTTGCCTGCAAGAGTCTCCACACGCATGTAGATGTCGTCGTTTGTCGTTGCGAGGACATCCATAGTTTTTGCGAGTCTGGTCAGATCCTGATGATCTCTTTCAAAGGTTCTGACAATCTGCTGTGCAATCTTGGTTGTTTCCGATACCTTCATCTGCGCAAAATAATAGTTCAGAAAAAGAGCCTGAAGGCCGTAAACCAAAAGAAGAATCAGCATGGAAAACAGGCAGAAATAGGCAAAGAGCTTGAACCTTATACTTTTAAGTTTTGACTTAGTCTTCGCATTCAAATTTATAACCTACCCCTCTGAGTGTAACGATATAGTCTCTGTATGGACCAAGATTATTTCGAAGATTCTTTATATGAGTGTCTATGGTTCTGTCGTCGCCAAGGAAATCAAAACCCCAGATGTCAGAAAGAAGCTTTTCTCTGGACAGCGCAATATTCTTGTTTTTGATCAGATAGAACAGAAGATCATATTCCTTTGGCGTAAGTTCTGTTCTCACACCATCAACAGTGACGGTTCTTGCAGGAATATTGATTTCCAGTCCGCCAAAGGTCAGAACATCACTGCTTTCCTGTTTTCCGGCATTTCGGCGGGTAAGAATGGCATTGATACGAGCCATAAGCTCCTTTGGGCTGAATGGTTTAACGATATAGTCGTCTATTCCCAGTTCGAAACCGAAAAGCTTGTCATATTCTTCTCCGCGGGCGGAAAGCATAATGATAGGAACGTCCTGAATCTTCTTGATTTCCTTGCAGGCGGAGAATCCGTCCAGTTTGGGCATCATAATATCAAGTACGACGAGATCGTACTTGTTCAGCTTGCACAGTCCGACTGCACTCATGCCGTTATCGCATTCCTCTACTTCATAGCCGTTGAATTCGGCGTATTCTTTAATAACCTCTCTGATTTTGGGTTCGTCATCAACTATTAACAATTTGTACATAAATTTTGTCTCCTTCACCATATTATCTACATAGTAATATTGTATTATCTGTATGTGTCATTTGTATGAATTTGATGTATATAATTCTACCACATAAAATCCCTGCTTTAAAGTGATTTCATACCCTCACGTCTCTTGACGAAGCCATTTTATTGAATTATACTTATAGAATGATGATAAAGTGGGGGATTTTATAATGTTTTCGAATGGTGATAAGATTTTATATCCGATGCATGGCGCTGGAATCATTGCAGCAACCTGCGAAAAAGACATCCTGGGAGAGAGGAAAAAGTACTTTGTTCTAAAAATGCCTTTCGGCGATATGGAGGTTATGATTCCTGTAGATAAATGTGACGATATTGGAATCAGACCGATCATAGAAAGAGATGCCATTCCACCGGTATTTGATGTACTTAAAGGGGAAAGCACAGCTATGGCCTCTAACTGGAACAGGAGACAGAGAGAAAACGCAGAAAAGCTCAAGGGCGGCGACATTTTGGATGTTGCTGAGGTGGTACGTAACCTTATGAGAGCGAACCGTGAGAAACCATTATCCGCAGGAGAAAAGAAAATTCTTACAAATGCGAGACAGATATTAGAGAGCGAACTGGTTATGGCCGGCGAGCTTGACCCCGAAGAAGTGAAGCGCCTTGTAGAGGAGGCTGTATAATTTTCCCTTTAAGGGGCGAGTCATAAATCATCATACAAAAGCAATTTGGGGGAGAAAGGAGGAGATTGTAAAATGTTAAAAAAATTTGTAAGAGCTATATTCACCTGTTTGGGTGCTTTTATGGGCTACGGAGTATACAAGGGGATTGACTTCGTACTGACCAAGAGCGGACATGAACTAAGTGCTGTTCTGACTCCATGGGGGGAAATTGGAACCGCAGCTATATTTGCTATTATTTTCGGAATTATATTTTTTAGATTGCTGCCCGTAATCGGTAAACAGGGAATAAAGGTGGCAGAGGATATCGACAACGATTTGAGGGGGGTGTCGGCAAACGAGCTCATAAGCGGCGTGGCAGGACTGATAACGGGTCTGCTTATTGCACTGCTTATATCACAGATTTATGCCGCAATTAAGAATCCGTACCTGTATACCTTTGCTACAATTATGACTTATCTGATACTGGGGTATCTTGGCGTTGTGGTTGCATCCAAGAAGGGAAAGGAAATTATCGGTCTGCTGACTTCAGGAAGGAAGTTTACGCAGTCTCAGGAAACGCATATTATCAAGGGAAAGAAGAAAGGTGATTCAATCCCTAAGATACTGGACACAAGTGTAATCATCGATGGACGCATTTCAGAGATCCTCAGAACCGGTTTTCTGGAAGGCCCTATAGTGATACCCGAGTTTGTTCTGGTAGAACTGAGACACATTGCAGATTCTTCTGATTCACTGAAACGAACCAGAGGACGACGCGGTCTGGATATCCTTAAGAAAATGCAGGACGATTACGGTCTTGAAATATACAATACTGATAATGAGAAAGCACTTAAGGAAATTCCTGAGGTAGATGTCAAGCTGCTGAAGCTGGCACAGCTTATGAACGGGAAGGTTGTAACCAATGATTTCAACCTTAACAAGGTTGCAGCTATTAACGGAGTTAACGTTCTCAACATCAATGAGCTTGCCAACACGCTTAAACCTGTTGTAATTCCGGGTGAAGAGATGACGGTAAGTCTTGTTAAACAGGGAAAGGACGACAACCAGGCTGTAGCTTATCTGGATGACGGTACGATGATTGTTGTCGAGGATGGCCGAAGAATGATCGGTAAGACAACGGACATCAGAGTTACCAGTGTTTTACAGACATCGGCCGGCAGAATGATATTTGGACGACTTAAGACAAATTACTAACAAATCACTAAAATGATAGGAAACAGAAAAGTATTTGCGGTTATCAGTGCTGCCGGATCCGGAAAGAGAATGGGAGCACCGATACCGAAACAGTTTATTGTTAATAGAGGAAAAACCATATTGGAGCAGACAGTCGAAAAGTTTGCTGAGGCCGATATGGTAGACAAAGTGATTCTCGTAGTTTCAGGCTCCTGGCGTGATTACTGCGAGAAGCTTTTTGCTGAAATGCTTTATGCAGGACGGCTCACCATTGTTGAAGGAGGAGCGGAGCGACAGGATTCTGTCTATCAGGCATTGATTGAAGTCGAACAGGAGAAGGCTTCGGAAGAAGATCTTGTGCTCATACACGACGGCGTCCGTCCCTATGTGAGTCTGCAGCTTATTGAGTCTGTGTGCAGCAGCGCACTGAGATCCGGGGCTGCCATTCCTGCAGTTCCCCCAAAGGATACTATCAGGCACGATACAGAGGGAACCCTTGACAGAAGCAGGCTGTGGTGTGTTCAGACGCCACAGGGTTTCAGCTTTGGCCTGATAAAGAAGGCCTTTGAAAGGGCATTTGAAGATGGCTTCTATGGGACAGACGATGCCAGCCTGGTGGAACATCTGGGAGAGAGCGTCGAGATAGTTCCCGGGGAAACCGGAAATATTAAAATTACAACGCCGGAGGATCTGACTGTGGAGAATAGAATCGGAACGGGCTACGATGTACACCGGCTCGTTGAGAACAGAAAGCTGATACTTGGAGGAGTTGAGATACCTTATGAAAAAGGGCTCCTTGGACATTCGGATGCGGACGTGCTTGTGCACGCACTGATGGACGCGATGCTTGGTGCAGCAGCACTGGGCGATATTGGAAAGCTGTTTCCGGACAATGATGACAGCTTTAGGGATATTTCCAGCATGAAGCTGCTGGAACAGGTTCAGGGAGTTTTGACCGAAAAGGGCTACACTCTGGGTAATGCTGACGTGACGGTCATATGTCAGAAGCCTAAGCTTGCCGGATACATTGAAGAGATGCGCATACGCATCGCCGAGGTGTTGCATGTGGAGACAGACCGCATCAGCATCAAAGCCACCACAACCGAGAAGCTCGGCTTCACCGGCAGAGGTGAGGGAATAGCTGCAGAAGCAGTATGTATTTTGAACAAATAATTTTAAAAGGAGATTTAGCATAAATGAGATTATCTAAGATGCACATTAAAACGCTGAGAGAAGTTCCAAATGAGGCGGAAATTCCCAGCCATATTCTGTTGCTTAGAACAGGAATGATCAGGAAGCTGGTGTCAGGAGTATATGGATTCATGCCTCTTGGCTGGAGATCAGTCAGAAAGATAGAGGATATCATCAGACAGGAAATGGACGGAAGCGGTGCTCAGGAAATTCACATGTCAGCGGTACAGCCTGCAGAGCTCTGGCAGGAATCAGGCAGATGGTTTGCATACGGGCCTGAGCTTTGGAGACTTAAGGACAGAAACGGAAGAGATTTCTGCCTGGGACCTACACACGAGGAAATTTTTACAGACATTATCAGAAATGATGTTTCTTCATACAGACAGCTGCCTATGAACCTGTATCAGATTCAGACAAAGTACAGGGATGAGGCAAGACCGAGATTTGGACTTATGAGAAGCAGAGAGTTCATCATGAAGGACGCATATTCATTTGACAAGGACTATGCCGGACTGGATGAAAGCTATAAGACTATGTACGATGCGTACGACAGAATCTTTAAGAGATGCGGACTGGAGTGCAGACCTGTAGAGGCCGATACAGGTGCTATCGGAGGAAGCAACTCTCATGAGTTCACTGCCATTTCGGAAGTCGGCGAAAGTGAAATCGCATATTGTGAAAGCTGTTCTATGGCTGCAACTACTGAGAGAGCTGAATGTGTGGATGCTAAGCCTCAGACTGACGTTGCCGAGCTCCCAATGGAAATTGTAAATACTCCGGGGACCAAGACAATTGAAGAGGTTGCAAATTTCCTTAACCTGGACAAGACTCAGACTATCAAGGCACTTCTGTTCGTTACCTATGACAGTGACGGAAACGAGAACGGATATGTTGCGGCATTTGTAAGAGGAGACAGAGAGCTTAATATGATTAAGCTTGTTAATGCATTAAATATACCTGAGCACTCAATCGAATTTGCTGATGAGGCAAAGATGAGCGAGGCGACAGGATGTGTAGGAGGCTTTACAGGTCCATGCGGTCTTCACGACTGCACAATTGTTGTAGACAGTGAGCTTCCGGGACTTAAGAATCTGTGTGCAGGCGCCAACAGAGAAGACTACCACGCAATAAACGTGAACTACGGAAGAGATTATACTGCGGATATTATCACTGATCTGAAGGTACTAAAGGAGGGTGATCCATGTCCTGTCTGCGGTGCACCTGTTAAGCATGCGAGAGGAATAGAGGTAGGACAGGTATTCAAGCTTGGAACAAAGTACTCTGAATCAATGGGAGCAACATACAAGGATGAGAATCAGAAGGATCAGCCGATTGTTATGGGATGCTACGGAATCGGTGTTACGAGAACACTTGCAGCAGTAGTTGAACAGCATCACGATGAAAACGGAATAATCTGGCCTATGTCGGTTGCACCATACCATGTTATCATCACTCTGGTTAAGCCTGATGATGAGGAACAGAAGGATGTCGCTGAGCGGATTTACAGCGAGCTGCTGAAAGCAGGAGTTGAAGTTCTTCTGGACGACAGGAAGGAAAGACCAGGAGTTAAGTTTAAGGATGCTGACCTTCTGGGTATTCCGGTAAGAATTACTGTAGGAAAGCTTGCAGGAGAAGGCAAGGTGGAATACAAGCTTAGAAGAGAAGCGGAAAAGCAGGAAGTCACAGTTGAAGAGGCGATTGCCAGGGCAGTGGAGATTGTTAATCAGGAGAAGTAATGGTACAGGCGATGAATCTTGACTTTGACCTGTTCATGACGATTATGGAGTGGATAGGCACCATAGCGTTTGCTGTGTCCGGGGCTGTTGTCGCAATCAGACACGATCTGGACTATTACGGCATAGGTTTTCTGGCGATAATAACTGCTGTTGGCGGAGGTATCGTCAGAGACGTGCTCGTTAACAGAAATCTGCCTGCAAGTCTCGCTGATCCGACATATGCAATAGCCAGCATCGTTACCGCCGCAGTAGTAATATTCTCATACAGGAAGATACAGAGAATAGGTCACCTGGTATCAATTGCCGATGCCATCGGACTTGCGGCATTTACTGCTGTGGGATGCAGAGTTGCGGTAATAACCCAGCACCCCAAAATGTTTGTTATAATCACCATGGGAGTGCTGACGGGAACCTTCGGAGGCGTTCTGAGAGACGTGTTCGTTCAGGAAGTGCCGTACTGCTTCAGAAGAGAGGTATATGCTGTGGCTTCAATAATCGGAGCCATAGCGTTCTATATGTCGTACAACTATGCCGGTCTTACAGTGGCTATGATATGTGCATTTGCCGTAACTCTGGCAGTCAGACTGTACGCAATATTTAAAGATTTACATTTGGGGAAAGTAAAGAAACATGACCGATAAGTTGAAAAGACTAAAAGAAAATATGTATGTGCAGCTTTTTCTTTCATTCTTTAAACTTGGACTGTTTACAATAGGCGGGGGCATGGCGATGGTTCCGCTTATTCAGGGGATAGTTGTGGATGAAAAGCACTGGATGACAGACGAGGAGGCTGTGGACTGCATTGCGGTAAGCCAGGGACTACCCGGTGTGATTGCAATAAATATGGCCACCTATATAGGTCATCAGAAAAAAGGAATACCGGGGGCTGTGACAGCCACACTTGGCGTCATTCTCCCGAGTTTCATAATTATAATTCTAATAATCAAAATTCTTTCGGGCATCGGCGACAACAGGTATGTTAACGGTGCACTGACAGGTATCAAAGCTGCCGCGACCGGACTGATAATGTTTTCGGCCTACAAGCTTGGAAAACAGGTATTAAAGGGCTGGTTTCAGGCAGTACTTGCGTTATGCGCTTTTGCGGCAATCATACTGCTCGATGTGAATGCAGTATGGCCCATCGTTGGAGGAATTATCCTTGGTCTGATTTACACTAAGTTCAGACCTGAAAATAAAGACGGAGGTGAGGAAAAATGATATATATCAGACTCTTTCTTGCCTTTGCGAAAATAGGCGTATTCGGATTCGGAGGCGGCATGGCTATGCTGCCGATGATCTATCAGAGCGCACAGCAGTTTGGAAACATCTCATCAGACGAGTTTTCCAATCTTGTAGGGATTTCTCAGGTTACACCCGGTCCTATAGCGGTAAATGCCGCTACATATGTAGGGTTCTGTACTGCCGGATATGGAGGTGCCATAGCAGCCACAATGGGGGTTGCTGTGCCGTCATTTATCCTGGTTACCCTGGCCTGCTACTTTATCAATAAATTTAAGGAAAGTACTGTTATAAAAGGGGCCTTTGTTGGTATAAGACCAGTGACAGTAGGTCTTATTGCAGCTGCCGTTATTTACATGGGACAGAGCGTATTCGTAGACATCAGTTTGATACCGGTGCTGATTTTAGTGGCAACACTGGTTTTGATATGTAAATTTAAGGTTAGTCCGATAACGATTGTAATCGGAGCCGGAGTAATAGGAGCATTGTTATGTGGGTAGGTGGAGTACGAGTCATTGTAGTAAATGACAAAAAAGAGATTCTTATGGTAAAACAGCACCATGAGAACCGTGACATCTGGATGGTTCCAGGCGGTGGAATTGAGGAGGGTGAAAACTCAATTCAGGCATCGGTAAGAGAAGTTAAGGAGGAGACCGGACTGGACATTACAGTTACAGGAATGGCCTGGCATATGGAAGAGGTTTCAGACGCCAGGGGTCAGAGATTTGTAAACTATATGGTCGGTAAGGTGGAAGGCGGCCAGCTGAATCTGGGCAGGGATCCCGAGCTTGACGATGACAAGCAGGTTCTGCGGGAAGTCGCCTTTATGAGTAAAGAAGAAATTGACAAACTGGAAAATGTATTCCCTGATTTCTTCAGGGATGAGATATGGAATATTCTGGACGAAGAGCCAAATGGAATGACATACTATAAATTACGATAGGAGAGATAAAAATGAAAAAAGTAGTAATCGAAATGGAAAACGGCGGCGTAATGAAAGGTGAACTTTACGAGGATATTGCGCCAATTACAGTAGAAAACTTTGAAAAGCTGGCTAACTCAGGCTTTTATAACGGCCTTACTTTCCACAGAGTTATTCCCGGCTTCATGATTCAGGGAGGATGCCCTAACGGAAACGGAACAGGCGGTCCCGGATATGAAATCAAGGGTGAATTCACAATGAACGGATGGAAAAATGACCTTAAGCATACAACAGGCGTTATGTCAATGGCAAGAACGATGATGCCGAATACTGCAGGCTCTCAGTTTTTCATTATGGTTGCAGATGCTCCTCATCTTGACGGACAGTACGCTTCATTCGGAAAAATTACGGAAGGTATGGAGGTTGCTCAGGAAATCGTTCAGTCACCGAGAAATATGGCTGACTGCCCGCTTACTCCTGTAGTGATCAAAACTATTACGGTAGAATAATATGGCATTTTTCAGGGACGTACATGAGGACATACAGGCTGTCCTGAAGAAGGACCCTGCAGCGCGAAACGGACTGGAGGTTCTGCTGTGCTATCCGGGTATATGGGCTTTGATATTCCACAAGCCTGCGCATGCACTTTACAAGCACAATATGAAACTCCTGGCGAGAATGATATCCCAGTTCGCCAGATTCTGTACGGGGATTGAGATTCACCCCGGTGCAACCATCGGCCGAAGATGTTTTATTGACCATGGTATGGCTGTAGTCATAGGTGAAACCACAGAAATAGGCGATGATGTCACTCTGTATCAGGGGGTAACCCTGGGAGGTACAGGAAAGGACACCGGAAAGAGACATCCAACCATCGGAAACAGGGTTGTGGTAAGCTCCGGAGCGAGGGTCCTTGGCCCGTTTACTGTGGGTGACGATGTTAAAATCGGTGCGGGTTCGATAGTTCTGAACGCTATTCCGCCGGGATGCACAGTAGTGGGTATACCGGGAAGGATTGTGAGAAGATACGGGGAGAGCACCGAAGATCTGGATCAGGTACATCTGCCTGACCCTGTCGCAACTGAACTTGAATGCCTGCGCAGAAGAATAGTAATGCTGGAGAAGAAGCTGAACGACCAGAACCGGCAGATACAGGAAATGCAAGAAAAAGAAAGAGGAACCGAGAATGAAAATCTATAATACTCTGACCAGAAAGAAAGAGGAGTTTGTACCTATTAAAGAGGGCGAAGTTTCTATCTATGTATGCGGTCCAACAGTATATAACTACTTTCATATAGGAAACGCCAGACCTTTCGTTGTATTCGATACTTTGAGAAAGTATATGGAATACAGGGGCTACAAGGTGAAGTTTGTACAGAACTTCACTGATGTGGATGACAAGATTATAAACAGAGCAAGGGAAGAGGGAATAACTGCTACTGAAGTTTCCGAAAAATATATTGAAGAATACTATAAGGATGCTGCTGCTCTTAACGTTAGAAAGGCTGATGTTCATCCCAAGGTATCAGAACATATTCCTGATATTATCGATTTTGTAAAAACACTGATCGATAAGGGATATGCTTATGAAGCAGACGGTGATGTTTACTTTGCCACGAGAAAATTTGACGAATACGGAAAGCTTTCCAGACAGAATATCGATGATCTTGAGGCAGGTGCGAGAATCGCAATCGGTGAGGTTAAGAAGGATCCGCTTGATTTTGCTCTGTGGAAAGCGAGAAAGACAGAAGATGAGATAGCATGGGAATCACCATGGGGAATGGGAAGACCGGGCTGGCATATCGAGTGCTCAGCCATGTCCAAGAAACACCTTGGTGAGACAATTGATATTCATGCAGGCGGACAGGATCTGCAGTTCCCTCATCATGAAAACGAAATTGCACAGTCAGAGTGCTGCAACGGAGTACCTTTCGCGCACTACTGGATGCACAATGAATATATCAATATCAACGGAATCAAGATGTCCAAGTCGCTTGGCAATTTCAAAACTGTAAGAGATCTGTTAAGTGTGTATGACGGAGAGGTTCTCAGATTCCTGATTCTGAGCGGTCATTACAGAAATCCTATCGACTTCGGTGAGGAAATTATCGAGCAGTCAAAGAACGGTCTGGCCAGACTGGCAAACTGCAAGCAGAATCTGGAGTTCCTGGCCAAGGAAGGAACAGAGGGTTCAATGACAGACACAGAAAAGGAAGCTCTTGCAGGATATGACAAACACAGACAGGCGTTCATTGAGGCGATGGATGATGACCTGAACACTGCTGACGGAATCAGCGCAATCTTTGAGCTGGTAACCTCAATCAATACAGCGGTCAAGGATGGGGCAACGAAGGAATTTGCAAAGGCTTCTCTGGATACTCTGATGGAATTCGCGGACGTGGTAGGCCTGCTTCAGACAAAGGATGAGGACGGAATCGACCCTGAAATCCAGAAGCTGGTTGACGAAAGACAGGAAGCGAGAAAGGCAAAGAACTTTGCGAGAGCTGACGAGATCAGAGATATTCTCAAGGAAAAGGGAATTACTCTGAAGGATACTCCGCAGGGCGTTCAGATTATTAAGGAATAATAATGAGTAAACTGAATCCAAGGGAAATTAATACGACGGCATTGGCTTTTTTAGGCGATGCCGTCTATGAGGTATATGTGAGAAATCATCTGATGGAAAACGGAGACCAGAACGCAGACAGGCTGCATAAGCGTGCAATCAGATATGTATGCGCAGCCGGGCAGGATAAGGCTGTGAGAGTTTTGATGGACGGCTTCCTGACCGATGAGGAAACTGCTCTCGTGAAGAGGGCACGAAACCGTAAAACCGCAAGTAAAGCCAGAAGTGCTGACGCGGTTACATACAAGATGGCGACAGCTTTTGAAGCTTTGATAGGTTACCTTCACATGGCAGGTGAGAGGGAACGCCTTGACGCAATAGTGGATGAAGCGTTCAGAATAATCGAAGACAGGAAGGCGGAAAGAAGAAATGAGTAGAGCGGACCAGCTGTTCGTTAACATGTGTAACGAGATTCTTGCCAACGGGTTCTCTTCGGAGGGTCAGACGGTAAGGGCAAGGTGGGAGGACGGCACTCCGGCCCACACTATCAAAACCTTCGGAGTGGTAAACAGATACGACCTTCAGGAGGAATTTCCTGCCCTGACACTCAGACCTACTGCAATTAAGACTGCGGTAGATGAGATGCTGTGGATCTGGCAGAGGAAATCGAACAATATTAAAGATCTAAACGGGCATATATGGGATGAATGGGCTGATGAGAACGGCTCCATAGGAAAGGCATACGGATACCAGATGGGAGTGAAGTACAAGTTCGCCCAGGGGGAAATGGACCAGGTTGACAACGTAATATGGCAGCTGAAGAATACCCCTTATTCCAGAAGAATTATGACCAATATATACAACTTTCAGGATCTGTCTGAGATGGGGCTGGAGCCGTGCGCATACAGCATGACCTTCAACGTTACAGGTGACAGACTGAATGCTATTCTTAACCAGCGCTCTCAGGATGTGCTGGCGGCAAACAACTGGAACGTGGTGCAGTATTCCGTACTTGTACACATGCTTGCTCAGGTTACGGGTCTGAAAGCGGGAGAACTGGTGCATGTTATTTCTGATGCGCACATTTACGACAGACATGTTCCTGTAATTGAGGAACTGATTAAGAGACCGCAGTATCCTGCACCTAAGTTCAGGCTTAATCCTGATGTTAAGGATTTCTATGATTTTACAACTGCGGATGTTATTATCGAGGATTATCAGAAGAATCCGCAGATTCTGAACATACCGATTGCTATATAATACAAAGGAGAATCAGACAATATGAAACTTATTCTGGCGGCAGACAGAAACTGGGCAATAGGAAAGGATGGAGACCTGCTGTGTCATCTTTCCGGAGATTTGAAGTACTTTAAAGAGAAGACTGTGGGAAAGACTGTAATAATGGGCAGAGGCACGCTGGAAAGTCTTCCCGGAAAAAAGCCACTGCCGAAAAGAGAGAATATAGTTATTTCGGGCAACCCGGACTACGCTGTTCCGGGCGCAGTTGTGCTTCATTCTCATGAGGAACTGTTCGACTATATAAAGGATAAGGACAGTGACGAGGTGATGGTAATGGGAGGAGGAAGAGTTTACAAGGAGCTGCTTCCTTATTGTGACACCTGTTACATTACCAGGATATATGAGAGCTTTGATGCGGATACATGGTTTGTTAACCTGGACGAAATGCCGGAATTTGAAGTTGTATGGCAGAGTGAGCTTCAGGAGGAGAACGGAATTCAGTACCGTTTCCTTGAATATAGGAGAAAATAGCGATGGCAAAGGAAAACTCTAATGTAATCATAGGCAGAAACCCTGTAATGGAAGCCTTGAAGAGTGGAAGAGATATTGACAAGCTTCTGGTTCTTAAGGGTGCCGAGGGTTCAATAAATAAAATAACCGGAGTGGCGAGGGAACGAAAAATCCCTGTTTACCAGAGCGATAAGGCAGCATTGGACAGAGTTGCAGGCGGAAGGCCTCATCAGGGGGTTGCTGCATATGCTTCAGCATACAGTTACAGTGAAATGGCTGACGTATATGCCAAGGCTGAAGAAAAAAATGAACCGCCGCTTGTAATTATACTTGATAACCTTGAGGATCCTCACAATCTGGGAGCTATTATGAGAACTGCTGAATGTGCCGGTGCTCACGGTGTTGTTATTCCCAAACGCCGTTCCTGTGGACTGACAGAAACTGTTGCAAAATCATCGGCTGGAGCAATTGAGTACATGCCGTGTGTAAGGGTTGGAAATATAGCAAGAACTATTGATGAACTTAAAGAAGACGGTTTCTGGGTCTGTGCATGCGACATGGGCGACACTCTGTATTATCAGCAGGATCTGACGGGAAAACTTGCGGTCGTAATCGGAAGTGAAGGTAACGGCATTAGTCCGCTCGTTAAGAAAAAATGCGACTTTGTTGTTTCCATGCCTATGGTAGGAAAGATAACTTCGCTGAATGCCAGCAACGCAGCGGCTGTTTTGATGTATGAAATCAGAAGGCAGAGAGATGGAAAATAAAGATTTAAAATTTCTGGCTGACGAGGAAATTGTAGCTCTGGCTCAGTCAGGCGACAAGCTTGCTTATGAGTTCCTCATAGACAAGTACAAATCCATAGCCAAGGTGAAATCTCAGACTTATTTTATCATAGGAGCTGATCATCAGGATGTCATCCAGGAGGGCATGATAGGTATATTTAAGGCTATCAGAGATTATGACGCATCCAAGAGGGCTTCCTTTAAAACCTTTGCAGAGCTGTGCATCACACGTCAGATTGTAACTGCAATACAGCGTGCAAACAGGCAGAAGCATCAGATTCTGAATGAATCCGTATCGCTTAATCCATTGGGAGATACAGATGACATGAACTCGGAATCGCTGAATGCAAAGGAGCGGCAGTATGATATTATCAGTCCGGATATGGATCCGGAGGATACTCTTCTCATGAAGGAAATCTTTAACTATATAAGAGAAAACGAATCTGAGATTTTCAGTCCTATGGAGGTTGAGGTCTGGTACGAGCTTATGAACGGAAAAAACTACCGGGAAATAGCTGCAAATCTGGATAAGGAACCGAAGATAATAGATAATGCAGTGCAGAGAATCAAGAAGAAAGTACGTGCATATTTACAGTGGTAATTGTGTTGACAAGTCACCGAAAAAAGAGTATATTTAAGGTGATTGTAGATGCGCTGTTGTAGCTCAGTAGGTAGAGCACTTCCTTGGTAAGGAAGAGGTTCGGCAGTTCAAGCCTGCTCAACAGCTCCAAACCATATAATTGAAAATTTTAAAGGAGAAGGATCAAAATGGCAAAACAGAAATTTGAAAGAACAAAACCGCATATTAATATCGGAACAA
>JBJESZ010000076.1:0-1593 GCA_051883055.1 Emergencia sp. | reverse complement strand
CTACTTCATGCCATGAAAACAACGAGAGAATTGTGGCTCAAGAGAAAGAGCCTGCGCAAACGACCATCATGATCTTCTTCTTGAGAATCTGCTGATTATTTGTAATAGACTGATTATCAATACTCACAGAAAGCCAAAACCAACAAAAGAAACAAACTAGAAACAAAAATTTCAAAAACCCCTAAATGAAAACATCTGCTTAACAAATCTTAACACGATAAACAACGACAATTTTCCGATTTTGGCATTTAGAGTGAACACGTATGATGTTGTGAGTTTGTAAATTCATTCACTGCACATTAATCAATTTTGTTCAGCAAGCTATCGCTGCCATATCGTCCTGCAATCTCCCTCTGAATTCAATGTTACTAAATGGTAAATGTAAAAAAACTCATGGATTGTGATAAAAAAGGTGAAAATACTGCAAAAAAATCAGGATTTATTAATTCTGTTTTATAGAAAACGCTTAACTTTGTAAACCAAGCTTAACAAAATAGCGTAATTCTTATAAAATACAATTTATATGAGTGTCAGTAAGGATGTCATTAAACAGTGCCTGATTAATAAGCAACGCGAGGTAGATGAGGCGGTGATTGTGAACCGTCCCGTAGAATTCGAAGAGAACGGCAACTATGTGATAGTTGGCGTGAGACATTCGGGTAAGTCGTACCTGCTGTATCAGCGTGTGCGTCAGTTGCAGGCTGCTGGAAAGGGATGGGACGAGATTCTGTTTGTGGACTTTGAGGATGAGCGTCTGGCGGAATTCCAGGCGGAAGACTTCAACAGTCTGCTGGAAGCCCATCTGGAACTGTATGGTAAGAAACCAGTGGTGTTCCTGGATGAAGTACAGAACATTCCCCACTGGGATAAGTTCGTACGGAGATTGGCTGATGCGAAATACAGAGTGTATGTAACGGGAAGCAATGCGAAGATGCTGAGCAAGGAAGTGGCAACTACATTGGGCGGACGGTTCTTTATCTATGATGCATATCCATATTCATTTAAAGAGTATCTGGCAGCGCAGCAGGTGGAACTGAAGGAGCATTGGGAGTATGATACGATTCAGAGAAGCGAAGTGAAACGACATCTTAATGAGTATTTCTATTACGGTGGTCTGCCAGAGATTCTGTCGTTTAAGAACAAGCGAGCTATGCTTTCGAGTTTGTATCAGAAGATTTACCTTGGTGACATCTGTGCTCGAAACAATATTAAGAACGACAGGGTATTGAACATCCTGATTAAGAAGATGGCAGAGAGCGTGAAGCAGCCGTTGTCGTATAACAGGCTGAAGAATGTGATTGTGTCAACGGGGGCGCCCATCAGTGTACCTACTACAATAGACTATGCGGGTTATGCCACTGACAGTTGGCTGATACTGCCCATGGAGAACGAGGTGGGTAAGCTGACTGAAAAGGAGACGCAAAAGAAGTACTACTTTATCGACAATGGGTTGTTGAACCTGTTTCTAATGAACTCAGAAACGTCGCTGCTGGAGAACATGGTAGCGGTGGAACTATTCAGACGATACGGCAAGGAGAATGTGTATTATTTGAATGCAGATAAAGAGATAGACTTTATAGTGCCTGATGAGAA
>JBJESZ010000075.1:0-1598 GCA_051883055.1 Emergencia sp. | reverse complement strand
GGCGGTGCCATGAGAGGTATGTTTACCGCCGGAGTAATAGATGTAATGATGGAAAACGGGATTGAATTCGACGGAGCTGTGGGTGTATCTGCAGGTGCGGCGTTTGGCTGCAACTTTAAATCACGTCAGATTGGACGTGTGATCAGATATAACAAGAAGTATTGCAGAGATAAGAGATTTTCCGGTTTTGGCAGTCTGATAAAGACAGGAAATATATTCAGCACTGATTTCGCTTACGGTGAAGTGCCAATGAAATACGACGTATTTGATTTCGATACATATGAGAAAAATCCAATGGATTTCTATGTGGTCTGTACCGATATAGAGACGGGTAAGCCTGTATATCACAAGTACGAAGGACTGAAGGATCATGGACTTGACTGGGTGCGGGCTTCAGCATCTATGCCTATAGTATCTCAGATAGTTGAGATAGATGGATTGAAGCTGCTGGATGGAGGCATGTCTGACTCTGTTCCGGTTAGATTTTTTGAAGAAACAGGTTACGACAGAAATGTCGTCATTCTTACGCAGCCAAAAGATTATGTAAAAAAAAGAAACAGCCTGATGCCTCTCATAAAAGTAAAATACAGGAAATACCCAAAGCTCGTGGAGGCAATGGAGAACCGTCATATCGTATATAATCAGACCACCGCATACATTGCTGAAAGGGAAAGACAGGGAGAACTGCTCGTAATCCGTCCTGAAGAAAGCCTGAACATAGGAAAGGTGGAAAAGAACCCGGACAAACTTCAGGAAGTCTATGAAGCCGGCAGAAAGGTCGCAGAAAGCAGACTTGATGAAATCATAAAATATCTCCAGAAATAAATGACATAAAAATAAAGGACCATGAGTGAGACTGTGAACAGTACACTTCATCATGGTCCATTTTTTGTGTATTATCCTTTATTCCAATCCAAGCCCGAAATTTTTCTTTACTCTTGCCATTGTCTTTTCTGCAATTGCATTTGCACGTACAGCTCCGTCTTTAAGGATATCAATCAGCTCATCTGAATGTCTGATTTCTTCATATCTCGCTTTGATAGGAGCAAGCGCGTCAACTACGATTTCAACAAGATCCTTTTTGAAATCACCATATCCCTTGCCGGCGTAATCCTTTTCAATCTGTTCGATGGATACGCCTGCAAGAACACTGTATATGTTCATCAGATTGCTGATTCCCGGCTTATTTTCAATATCAAATCTGATTACACCTTCAGAGTCAGTAGTCGCCTTCATAATTGATTTCTTAATCTTAGACGGTTCATCTAACAGAGAGATTCTGCTATGAATATTTTCTGCAGACTTACTCATTTTCTGAGTAGGGTCATCCAGAGCCATAATTCTTGCTCCCTCCTTAAGAAATCTTCCGTCCGGAACTACGAATGTCTTCTTCCTTGTATTGTTAACACGATTTGCAATGTCTCTGCAGAGCTCTATATGCTGCTTCTGGTCATTTCCTACAGGGACAATGTCCGTGTCATACAGAAGTATATCGGCAGCCATCAGAACGGGGTAAGTGAATAGTCCGGTAGGTGCAGATTCTTTGTTCTGACTCTTCGACTTGAACTGAGTCATTCTGGACAATTCTCCTGTATATG
>JBJESZ010000074.1:4786-7511 GCA_051883055.1 Emergencia sp. | reverse complement strand
GCTGATCTTGTCTGCAGCATGTAAAGCTTGTTTCTTTCTACTGTGAATTCCATGTCCTGAAGATCCTTGTAGTGTGTCTCAAGAACGTTTGCAATTCTTTCGAAGTCCTTGTAAACTTCCGGGAAGCTTTCTGCCATCTCTGCGATTGGCTTCGGTGTTCTGATACCTGCTACTACGTCTTCTCCCTGTGCATTTACAAGGAACTCTCCGTACAGCTTGTTTTCTCCGTTGGATGGGTTACGTGTAAACGCTACACCTGTTCCTGATGTGTTACCCATGTTTCCGAATACCATTGACTGCACGTTTACTGCTGTTCCAAGGCTGTCTGAAATTCCGTTAAGCTTTCTGTAAAGAATTGCTCTCTCGTTGTTCCATGAACGGAATACTGCCTTTACTGCCTCCAGCAGCTGATCTGCAGGTTCCTGAGGGAATTCACGTCCCATCTCTTCTTTTACAAGAGCCTTGTATCCTACGATGATTTCCTTAAGGTCTTCAGTGCTCAGGTCTACGTCAAACTCTGCTCCAACCTTTTCCTTCTGACCGTCAAAGATTTTGTCAAACTTTGACTTGGAGATTTCCATTACAACATCTCCGAACATCTGAATAAATCTTCTGTAGCTGTCGTAAGCAAATCTTTCGTTTTCTGTAAGCTTAGCAAGACCTGCTGCTGTTTCATCGTTTAAGCCAAGGTTAAGAATTGTATCCATCATTCCCGGCATGGAGAACACAGCTCCTGATCTTACTGATACAAGAAGCGGATTTTCGGGATCTCCGAATTTCTTTCCTGTTACGTTTTCAAGTTCTTCCATCTTCTTGTAGATATCCTCAATCAGACCCTCATCAAGCTTGGCACCGTCTTCATAGTACTTGTTACATGCTTCTGTTGTAACTGTAAATCCGAATGGTACAGGCAGACCGATTTTGGTCATCTCAGCAAGGTTAGCTCCCTTGCCTCCCAGCAGCTCTCTCATGTCCTTGGATCCTTCACTGAAGGAATACACTAATTTCGCCATATTTGAGTTTAACCTCCTCTAAAAAAGCCCTGCCACATTTTGCGACGCATTAATCATGTTCAGTATAAAGGTCTGTGCAATGGCAGGGCGGAATAAAACATCCTCTTTATTCAACAATATGACTAGGTGCGCAGCTCCATGTTGCAACTGCGATATCAGTCCCTATATTAGTAAGTTCATGTGGTGCACCTTGTGGAACAATAATAATATCTCCCTCATGCAGCTCATAGCATTCATTTGTATCAGGATTTCTCATGATAAATGTGCCGCGGCTTACATAAAATATCTCATCTGATTCAGGATGACCCGGATCTATTGCTCCCGTCTGTCCAGGTTGAAGTGTTGACGAACCAAATGTAATTCTTCCTGTTACAGCGTATTCTCTACATACTTCAGGTCCATCTAGAAACACTCTTGCATCACTTTTTCTTATTACTTTCATGTCATATTCTCCTTTTAAAGGCTATTCTTAAAATAAAGAATTAAAGCTGTGCTTTCTTCTTTAAATCTGCGCTGTCTTTAACAAACACATATACTGCAACTATATTGAATAATGCTGTCAGCACTGCGCAAACACCTAATCCTGCATAATATGAATCTGTCATATCTTTTACAATACCGACAATCTGCTGGAATATAAACAGTCCTACTAAGCTTGATACGCCCTGTATAACACCATTAGCAGGTCCTACTACCTTTCCCTTGCAAGTATCAGATATAAGCGCGAATCCGATTGGGTATGCTACATATCCCATGAAACCGATAAGCAGAAGTGCTGCAACGAAGATTACCAGGCTACCCATCATGTTAGCAACTACCATAATAATGTACCCTATAACCATTCCTATACCGGCGATTGCTAAAGTCGGCTTTCTTTTTCCCATCTTGTCGGAAATGCCGCCGAAGATAAAACCAGAGAAAATACCGATTGCAGTAAACATGCTTGACCAGAAGCCTGATGCACTTTCAGCCATACCCATATCCTTCATCATAAGAGGTCCATAGTAGTTTGCTATTGCCAGGCCGCCTAAAACTCCGGAAACAATAAGTGAATGTGCAATTGTATTGGAATTCCATGTTTTCTCATACATCCAATCCTGGTCATTTGCAGCAACATCCTCTTCCTCAATACTGCGTTCCTTAAGAACAACACAAAGAATAATGAATAATACTGTTGTAATGACAAGAGTAGCAATTGTGCCATTCGTATTTCCCAATGCGCTCATCATCATCGCAAACAGGAACAGCGCAAAGAATGTACCGATTCCATCAGCTCCTGTCATGCCTGCAGTCGCAATACCCATCTTGTTTGTTCCGGTAAACCATCTAACTGCCAAAGTGTATGCAGCATTATAAATGCATGAGTTTCCAAGACCACTTATAATTCTTGAAATAAGCAGCACCACATAATTTGGTGCAAAGAAGAATATTCCGTGACCGGCAATCATCATCACAATACCTATCAGCGTCCATGTCTTACATCCAAGCTTGTTTACCAATGCACCTACAATGAACAAGCCGATTCCCATCGCAATCGCATATACAGAACCTAAGCTTGAATACTGAGAATATGTAAGACCATACTTATCAATTAAACTGTCTCCGAATGTACCATAGCAATACATAAAGAATGGAGCCATTGCACCGGCGATAACGCAGAAAACTAACTGTATCCACTGTTTTTTGTTAGGATTTACTAATGTATTTTCGTT
>JBJESZ010000074.1:0-4686 GCA_051883055.1 Emergencia sp. | reverse complement strand
CGTTTATTTTTTTTTGAAAAACTCCGTCTTTTTATAGCGTAATCCACTGTCAGATAAGGCAATCCCGTCCTTCACCTCGCCGATAAACAGAACGTGATCTCCTACTTCAAAACTGTCAGTGATTACACAGCTCATATATCCTGATGCCCCTTCTATAATCGGATTACCAAACTCACATTTCCTTATGTTTTCGCGCTCCAGTTTATCTACATCTCTGCCGGATACGGTCCCGCATCTTAAAGCTATGTCTTTCTGGTTTTCAGATAGAATGCTTAAGGAAAAGCTTCGGCACTCTCTTAATAATTCAGTTGTATAATGCCTCTTACTGACTGCAACAGACACCAGAGGCGGATTAGATGAAACCTGACTGACCCACGCTGCTGTCATAACATTATTCCTGCCGTTACTGTTAACCCCAATGATATATGTTCCTAGTGTAAGCAGCTCTAAAGAGTCCTTTATTCCATTCATAGATTACCTCTTATACTATTTCTGTTCGCAAAGCTCAATAACCTTCTCCAGATTCTCTCTGAATGTTCCGTCTTTAACGAAATTCTTATTGAATAAAGCACTTCCCATTGTGAATGTCCATGGATTCATTGCTCTAACCTTTTCAATTCTTTCCGGTGAGCCGATACTTCCCGCAAGAATAGTTGGAAGACCTGCTTTCCTGATGTATTCCGCTGAATATTCTTCAGGATCTCCGTCTACATATCTGTAACCTAACAGGTCAATTCCGAATGCACCTTTTTCCGCATATTCCTTCTGCTGTTCCAGTGCATACTCAACAGTTCCTTCAAGAATACTTGGACTCTGAGACACTTTACCTACAAACGGACAATATTTTAGATTTGTTGTCTTGATGTATTCTGCAACGCTGTCATAGAAAATAGTGCCGCAAAGAACATCAAAACCACATTCAACTGCAAGCTTTGCGCCTCTCATGCATTCTTCCTCGGAATATGTAACAACTTCCAGGAATGTTGTCTTGCCGGCATCCTTCATCAGCTTGGTTAATTCCTTCATTTCTTCAGGAGGAAGACCTACATCCTTAAATCCCCAGTTTGTAACAGGCAGATCCTTGCATGATTCGAAAACCTCTTTTGCATTCTTTACTGTTACGTCGTTACATGTTAGCATTACTATTAATTTCTCAATCATGATTAATTCTCCATTTCTGTCATCTCATTATTTAATCAGTTCGAAACACTCTGATAAGTCATTGAAAAGCTTGCAGTACATTCTGTAACCATCGTCATATACTTCTCTGTTGTCTTCATTTGGTTCAAAAGTCTGCTTTACCTCCAACATGCTCTCTACGGCACTGTCTATATCTTCGAACAAGCCCGTTGCTTTACCTGCAAGGATTGCAGCACCCAGACAGGCTGCTTCTTTAGATTTCATTGTTATCATTTTCTTGCCTGTTATGTCGGATTTAATCTGACTCCATACAGCACTCTTAGAGCCGCCTCCCAGGGATCTTATTTCATCTACAACAATTCCCATATCAGCCAGTGTATCGATATTGCGCTGTAGAATATATCCCAGAGATTCCATGATTGCTCTGATGAAATGTGCTTTTGTGTGCTTCATAGTACAACCGACCCATACGCCTTTTGCCTTTGCATTTACATCAGGTGCAAGTGATCCGGAAAGATGTGGAAGCATAGACAGTCCTTCACAGCCTGCCGGAATGGTATCAGCCTCTCTGCTCATAAAGTTATATGCGTCATCATCAGTCAATGTAGCAAGAGTCATTTCTTCCTGACAGAATTTGTCTCTGAACCATCTGAGCGCCATCCCTCCTGTTGTAAATGTGTGCATCATATATGTGTCCGGAATAGGGAAATAGTGCAGCGGCATCTTCTGGTTCGGGTCAAAAGTCGGTTTTGATACAGGTACACAGATTGCGAGAGCTGATCCAATGTTTTCTGAGAACATACCTTCTCTCACATTGCCCACACCGATTGCTCCGGCAGCCTGATCCAGGGCACCTGTGCATACGGTAACATCTTCTCCCAATCCCAGCTCTGCTGCTACGGATTCCTTCATCTTTCCTACAACCTCTCCGGACTCCATAACCGGAGCAAGCTGACTTTCGGTAATTCCAAGATATCCCAGCATTTCAGGCCAGTATTCTTTTGTCGTGATATTCCAGTATGTTGATGAACATACAAGTGAACCTTCAGTTGCGTACTTTCCGGTCATCCTATAGATGAAGTAATCTTCAATTAACAAGTATTTACTAACCTTTTCAAAAACCTCAGGTTCATTTTTTCTTATCCATAGAATTTTTGCAGCCGGCCAGCAAGGTTCAAAGCTGACCTGACCTGTCACCTTATAGCAGGTGTCATTTCCGAAGTGAGCAGCAAGTTCTTCAGCCTCGGCCTCTGCTCTGTTGTCCATCCAGACGATCGCGTTTCTCAGAGGTCTGCCGTTTTCATCTATACAGATCATGGTTTCTCCCTGAGCAGAAATCGCAAGTGCAATGGTATCATCCTTTGAAATAGGATACTGCTGTTTCAGATCATCCAGACCTTTGCAGAACGACTGCCAGTATACTTCTACATCTTCTTCTACATAATTAACCTTAGGTGTCATAAGGCTGTATTCCTGAGTAGAAACTGCAAGAAGCTTGCCGTGTTTATCAAACAGAGCAATTTTTAATGCAGTTGTACCGAGATCCAAACCTATTAGTAAATTCATTTCGTTCTCCATTCCATTACATATTAAATGCGTCGATTTATTTTGTTAATTTTTCAAGTAGGTCTTCTACTGTTGTAGTAGGAGTTATTCCAAGCTTTCTGATTTCTTCAGTAACATCTGAAGGAACATCGTCGTCCTCATTTAAGAAGCTCTGTAATACTCCACCCATATAGAAATTGTATTCCTTATTTCTTTCTTTTGCTAAGGATACCAGCAGTCTTGCATAAGGTAATGCCTGTCCGTTGTGAACGCTTACGCAAACATCCGTAATACCGTGCTCATCAGCTAAGTCCAGAACATCCATCGCTTCTAGCTGGTTTCCACCATCAACCAGTTCTACACCGAATTCCTTTAGGACACCACCAACAACAGTTGCCCCCGCAAAATGGATATCTGCTGAAGCAATGCAGATTCGTCTGCCCTTAAGAAGTTCTGGGTATTTTGAATTCTTCAGTGCCGCAATCTGATTTCTCAGTTCCTTCTGAGTTGCGTTATATAAAGCTGCAGGGATTAATGGAATCATTTCCTCATTTCCATCATTCACTACTGATGGGTGGAAAAGCTTTTCAATCATAGTTGGATCCATTAATTTCATTACAACCATGATTTCAATAGGATTTGTAATATCTACTCCTGCCTCTGCCAGTCCATCCAGCATATTGTGGAACATCTTGTCCGAAAAATCGATAACCTTGTCAATAAGGTCGTCAATAGGTTTCCAATTCATCAGATCTTCCCAATAATATGTTACTGTTTCTGTAATCTGGCAAGCAGCGGTCATATCCAGCATTTCAGGAACAGTTGGAATGGCAACCTTTTCAGTGATAGGCACTGATAGGAATGCTGCACCCGTCTTGTAATGCTTTTCAGCCAGTACAAGTAAAAGTACTTCCGGAATCTGGAATCCGTAGTTTGCATGTAAGTGGTGATCCCAGTGACTAATTGTATCTGGATAAAGAAATCCGATACCAGGCTGATCCTCAGTACTGAAAATTCTGCTTGCAGCAATCCACAAAGCAACCTTATGCTGTATATTCTGTGTAAAGTTTCCGAAGCTATAGGAGAAACGAGCTTTACACAATGTATTTACAATGTAGTGGTCAAGTCTTGTCATTGCCAATGATGTAGCCAAATCTGAAAAATATGCCCCATATCCATCGTCAGACTGGTCATTTACAACAATTTTATCGTCATATTTAGCTGCACATATACCAAGTGCCTTAACATTTTCATTCATATTCCACACTTCGTCAGGGCAGCCTGGTGCAACCTGTGTATACATACTGAACAACCCAGTATATCCACTTCCTGCCTGTATAGAGTTGATAGTCGTTTCAACAGCATTAGGCCATCCGATATGATTGTCTCCGAAAATTGGCTGAACTGTTGACGCCATTGTAATCTCTTCCCAATCCTCAGGCTCATTCAGCATAAAACCCAAAGAAATAGGAAGGCCTTCTCTCTTATCCTTAGGTACTCCTGTAATATTCTGAGGGAGCTGATGAGCATAGCTAATGCACAGCCCTGTTTCTTCATTGAACTTCTCAGCCTGTCTCATAGCTTCAGCCTGATCATGGACACTTGCAAGACCTGTATTGATTTTCCAACACATTTTGCCTTCTTCTTTTAGACGCATTCTGTATTCAACGTCACTTTTTACCCCATATTTTTTCTTAAATGGAGTTTCTTTAATAACAATTTTTTCACCGATTTTATATCCCTCTTCCCAGGATTTCTTCCAATCAGGGATATCCTTAGGAATAAGGCTAGAAATATATTCTCTTTCTGTTTGACTTAATATCTTTTTCATATCATGCTCTCTTTTCATTCTTTTTAATGTTTAATGACTATACACTTACAGATACTCTGAAATATCTTCATCTGCATCAGCAATGATACATAAAGGGGTTTGACAAGGTACCCACTCTTCTTCCCCGACCAATATTTTTCTTACAATTCCTTCTGCCTCTGATTCAATAA
>JBJESZ010000073.1:0-7517 GCA_051883055.1 Emergencia sp. | reverse complement strand
TAGATCATTGTGCCGGCCGCAAATGACAGCAGCAGCGGCATGACCGGAGTAATAAATGTCGCAAGAAATGCCGCAGATACTCCTGAAATTGGTTCAACGATTGCAGACGCGCTTCCTATGAGAAAAGCTTTACGTTTTGCCACTCCGTCTGTGAGAAGAGGCAGTGCAACGGCTGTACCCTCCGGATAGTTTTGAATTCCGATACCTACGGCCATTGCAACGGCTCCGGAGAACAGCGCAGGGTTATCCGGCTGAGAGAGCGCAAGAGCAAAACTCAGTCCCACCGCCATTCCCTCCGGAATGTTGTGTATAGTAATAGCGGCGATGAGCATCATGGTGCTCTCTTTTATATTTCTTATCTCACCCTTTCTCAGACGCTTTGTATAGTAAGCTTTGAACCTGCCGTCTGCAAAAAGCAGCAGCAAAACCCCCAGAATAAATCCAACTGAAACTATAAGAGGTGCAATCTGATTCAGGTCCTCAGCCCTCGTGATAGCAGGCAGAATCAGTGACCATACTGAAGCCGCAATCATAACCCCTCCGGCAAACCCCAGGAAGAGACATGATAACGTCCTGCTGATTTCTTTCTTTATCAAAAAAACATTCATGGCACCCAGGGTACTTATAGAAAAAGTAAACAGGGTGCCAAGCAGTGCCCATGTAATTCCATTCATTTTCTAATATCAGCTCCTTTTGTATTATCCTATGCAGCTGATACCTGAGTGGTTACACGCGTGTTATCGAGTTAGTCGGTCTCGGTCATTATTTGGACGAAAACCCAATTTCGCGTCCGGCGACAAACTTTTTAACCAGGCGCGATTTACCGCTGTCGTAGCAGAGTCTTTCCAGTCTGTCGCGGACTGACAGGCCGGCCGGAGATTTTACGCCGGAGTCGTCAAGAACAAGAGCATCAAATTCATATCCCGGCTTGAAGGTTCCCACATCGCCGAAGTACTTTCCTCCACCTGCCGTTGCAAGCCAGAAGGCCTGCTCAAAGGTCAGTACAGGGCTGTCCTGATCCACAAGACGCCAGTACATTTTGGAAGCTTTGATAGAAGAAACCAGCGCAGCCATCATATCCAGTGATGTGCCCCCGGCAATGTCGCTGCCCAGACCCATGTTTATCCCGGACTCGAGGAACCTGGCTGCCGGCGCGATGCCGCTGGACAGGTTCATATTGGAGTCAGCGCAATGGGCGACGAAGGCCCCGTGCTGTTTCATGATCTCAAGCTCCCTATCGTCGCTGTAGACGCAGTGAGCCATAATTGCAGGATTTTCGGGTGTTCCCATGCAGCCGAACAGCTCGTAGGCGTTGGCGTAACAGGAGGATGCGGGAACCAGTTCCTTCACCCACTGAATCTCCAGCGGATTCTCAGACAGGTGCGACTGGATTCTCAGACCGCGTTCCTCTGCAAGCCTGCCCAGTCCTCTCATCAGCTCGTCGCTGCAGGACGGGATAAAGCGCGGAGTCAGAATGGGTTTTGTTCGCTCGTACCTTCCCTCGATGGCATCCAGCCATTTTGCGGTGTCTTCAAGAGCAGCCTGAGGGCTCGGCTCCTGGAGGTTTTGACCGCCGTTTCTGTCCATGTTCACCCTGCCGGCAAATGTCACCAGACCCGACTCCTCCAGCATGTCCATCAGCACGATGGTGCCCTCGGTGTGCAGCGTGCCGAAGAAAACAGCCCTTGTGGTGAATGAATTCCTCAAATCCTCGACCAGCTTCCCGTAGGCCCTCTTTGCGTACTCCACGTCGGCGTATCTGGCCTCCTGGGGGAAGGTGTAGGTGTTCAGCCACTCCAGCAGCTCCAGATCCATGGCAAAACCCCTGCACGCGTACTGCGGCGCATGTGTATGCAGATCCGTCATCCCCGGTATCACCAGGCTGTCGCTGCAGTCGATGACCGGAAAATCCCCATATTCCGCGGGCAGCTGAGAAAAGGCACCCCTGCAGATGCCCTCTTCACAAACCAGGTAACCCTGTTCAAATGTTTCAATTTTATCTTTGTTTTCACTGTAGGCGATGTCGCCTTTTAGAATGAAGTTTCTCATCGTTAATCCTCTAAAAGCGTTTCCAGACCTATGAGAATCATATCGTCCAGACCTCTTTCCTTCTCTTCTGCAGTCATGCTGTCGCGCTCAGGGTGGTACATGTCAGCCACAACGTTTGCCAGCATCAAAGCCTGCACGCCCTCTTTTGCCGCAACTGAGTACAGCCCTGCTCCTTCCTGTTCGCAGATCAAAACTCCGTAAGCTTCCCACTGTCTCAGATACTCGGGCTTGTTATCCACGTAGAAATAATCGTTGCTCAGCGTATTTCCAACGTAAGGAGTTATACCTCTTTCAAGTGCGCAGTGGTAGGCTTTGTGAAGAAGTTCAAAGTCTGCTGTAGGAGCAAAGGTTCCCGGCAGATTGTAAAGATTGATTCCTGACGTTGTGCTGATTGCAGATGCCATTACCAAATCTCCCACCTGCAGCTTCTCTGACACATTTCCTGCTGTTCCGATTCGGATCAGCTTCCTGCAGCCGTATTCTCTGCAAAGCTCGGTTACATATATCATTATTGAAGGAATGCCCATACCTGTTGCCATTACAGTAATCTTCTGTCCCCTGTATGTTCCTGTGTAGCCGTACATTCCGCGAATTTCATTGATGCACACCGCATCCTCCAGAAACTTTTCTGCAATATATTTTGCTCTCAAAGGGTCTCCCGGTAATAAAACGTTAGGTGCTATCTCACCCGGCTTTGCACTGATATGTGTACTCATAGGTATGGTCTCCTTTCTGTTGTCTGCAAAAAATAAGAAATGTGTGCAAGGCGGAAGTTCAATTCCAGTGCACACATGCCGCACATAAAATGCGACACTTCGCAATGTGCTTTTCCCGATATTCCGGAAATATCACCTTGTGGGATATTTCCTACATATAAAAATGGCGGAGAGTCCGGGATTCGAACCCGGGGCCCGGTAAAGGGCACGGCATTTCGAGTGCCGCACGATCGACCACTCTGACAACTCTCCACAGCTGTTTAATTATATCATTAAATACTTTGTAAAACAAGGATTTTTGTAGCAGCCCTCCTGCGGGGTGCGGGGGTGCGGGCTGACGACTGCGAATTAACAATTGATTCATGTAAGGCAGCACCCATTTCAATTGCTTGTATGTAGCTTTTGCAGGGCCCACGCTCCGCCCGCCATATCTGAGCAATTTATAGGACTTTCAAGGCGCATTTTGGCATGATTCTATGGGAAATAAGCTAATTATGGCGGAAAAACATTTTTGCCGGAAGCTTTACGGCAGCCCTTACATAAATATTCATTGTAAATTTATAAATATTCTACGATTTTACGATTTCACAAAAGTCATGATGTCCGCTATCACCCACTGCTTGCAAGCTCAGACAGCTGATTTCTAATCTTATCTTCAAACGCCATATTAGCTGAGATTTCCCATTGATTATGGCCAGCATACCCGCCATATTTTTATCAAAACCATTTAAATCATGCCAAAATCCGCCACATTAATTCCGAATAATAGAAAATATGGCGGATGCATAAATTGTAACGTTTATGCACTCGAAATGCCTGCCGTTCATAAACTTAACATAATGAAATGTTAGGAATCAATAATAAGATTTTATTTCAAGCTCGATTGCAATACGTTGCAGATTCATTATCAAACTCATCGCAAAAGCCTTGAATAGCTTCAACAATTTCAGTAAGTTTATTCAAATTGACTGAAGAATTACACTCTTCCCACAAATTGCAAACACTAAGAAGATCATTACTTTTTTCCATGATTTCGCCTTTATTCATTTTTTCAGGCAAGCAGACCATATCTGTCATAAAATTCTGAAAACTGTATAAATCAAGGGGAGAATACTCTTGATTCAACTGACAGATTTCATGGATTTGATTAGTTTTAGGATAACAATTATCAAATAATCGCTTCGATATTTCTTCCAAATCTTTTTGATTTATGTTATCCTGCTTTTCTTCGAGGAGCTCTTTTATTTCACTCATCTCATGGCTTATGTCAAGAAACTGTTCTATTAAGTATTGTTCATTTTCTTTAAAGGACTGCCCTAATTTCATGGACAGGTTTATATTAATCCATATAGAGATAACACTGATTGCAATCAATATTACGATTATTATGTTCTTTCTCTTCTCCATCCCATCATCTCCTATAATAAAAAAACACAGCCCTTAATAAGACTGTCTCTAGTAATCCATGCGATATCTGGCCGACATTATCAGTCTCCACAAGTTAGTCCCATACGTTTATGTGTCTTGCCATAATATTCACTTTTATACATTATACTACCAAAATCAGACATACACAATTAATATGTATAATTATTTTGTAATACAAGGATTTTTGTGGTATATTGAATGTATAAGTATACGGTTAGGGAGGAATTCAGATGAAGCAGGATATTTCTATCAGGGTTGTAAATCCGGCTGGAAATATTACAATTTTCGTGTTAGATAAATTTGAGCGTTCTCAGTATCAGAAGATCGCTACACAGCTGCTCGCTCATAAGGAGTTTAATGCGGAACAGGTGGGTTTTGTTCTTGATGAGAACACCATGGAGATGTGTGGCCTTGAGTTTTGCGGGAACGCATCGAGGGCATTTGCTCTGCTGAGCGCAAGAGCCAAGGGCATGGAGGGCACCGGATCGGCGGTGGTCAACGTTAGCGGTGTGGACTATCCTCTGACCGTTGAAATCAATACGGCAACCAACTACACCAAGGTTAAGATGCCTATGCCTGTTTCTGTGTCGACTCTTTCTAACACAGGCATTCCTCTCGTTGAAAATTCAGTGCTTGTAGACCTGGGGGGAATAGTACATCTGGTTCTGTACGATAAGGAGCCTTCCATGGAGAATTTCAAGATAGCCAAGAACTTTGCGGACAGCATCATTCCGGCACCGGCTACAGGGGTTATGTTCTACGATACGAAATCCGGATTCCTGACACCGGTTGTTTATGTAAAAGATGTGGACTCTACATACTTCGAGGGAAGCTGTGGTTCAGGTTCTACTGCGGTGGCAGTTGCGAAGTACATGGATCTTCCTTCTACTGTTTCCGGCGATAAGAGCTACGAGTTTCATCAGCCTGCCGGCTCAATCACGGCTACGATTTCTGTAAGCGCGGGCAAGCTGGAAGCCGTGTATATTGAAGGTACTATAGAGTATGGGGAAGTTATGCAGGTTGAGGTTGAGGTGTAAAATTACATGAGTGCGAAAAAACAGCTGTCGAATTGACAACTGTTTTTTTTATTACCAAATGTTTAGTTCAATATCTTGGCTATTTTGCATCTAAGTGCTCCCTTATGCTGCCAAAAACTTCTTCATGATTCATGCGTTTCGGATTCGTTTCTGCATAAACGTCAGCCTCATCTAAGGCAAATTCGATACTGTCTGTAAGCTTTGAATATGTTTCAAGGCTCATTACAACCATTGATCCATAACCGTTTTTGGTGAGATAAACAGGGGCTCCTTCCTTAACAATACTTTCTATTTCAGTAAACTTGTTTCTCAAATCAGAAACCGGTCTTATTTGTATCATGGCAACCTCCCAGTAAATACTATCATAATTTTATCTATATTATGATAGTATTCTGTAATAATGTCAAGATAAAACTAGCTGCTTAAAGCTGCTGACTGCAATCCCTGAGCAGCCGGAGCCAGCGGCCGCACACGCAAAATTCTCAGATCTATCAAATCTGGCACATTTGGATTTTTTTTATGAAATAATTCCAAACGTGCTGTTATAATATGTGAAATTAGACTGGTTGGTGCTGAGGTATGCCATGGAATGCTTCGTGGTTTACCCATATCAGCATGGTTACGGATGATATGTGGGCAAAGTCTGCTCAGATTCTATGAGTTTTGATCGAAAAAAGGGCTGGAGACAGGCCAGCCCTAATTGTGAAGCATCTGATTTTGGAACTACAGCTCTGAAAAACAGAAATTGTGCCATATCTGATAGATTCACATCACACCATACAATATCAGAACACCAAAAGAGCAGTAATGCATGCGGGGCATAATGATGCGACCCCGCTTGATTACTGCTCTACATATTACTTTACTGCTACTTCAGGTTCTCCGGATTCAGGCCTTCCAGCTCAGGCACAACGAACAGGCCATCCTTGCGAATAAGAACATCGTCGAACCAGATTTCTCCGCCGCCGTATTCAGGACGCTGAATCATTACAAGGTCCCAGTGGACGGCTGACTTGTTACCGTTAGGTGCATCCTCGTAGCACATGCCCGGAGTCAGGTGGAAGCTGCCGGCGATTTTTTCGTCGAAAAGGGTGTCCTTCATCGGTTCCAGGATGTATGGGTTCACGCCGATTGCGAACTCACCGAAGTAGCGGGCGCCCTCGTCTGTGTCAAGAAGCTTGTTTATGCGGTCAGTATCGTTTGCGGTAGCTTTGATAATCTTGCCGTTCTCGACCTCGAAGCGGATGTTCTGATAAGTGAAGCCCTCTTCAAGGCTCACTGTGTTGTAGGTGATGTAGCCGTTCATGCTGTCCTTTACAGGCGCAGTGTAAACCTCGCCGTCAGGAATGTTCATCTTGCCGTCACACTTCACGGCGCCGATTCCCTTAATAGAGAAAGTCAGGTCAGTGTCGGGACCAACCAGACGAACCTTGTCCGTGCGGTTCATCAAATCAACCAGCGGGTCCATTGCCCTGCTCATTTTCTCATAATCCAGGGTGCACACGTTGTAGTAAAACTCCGCAAAGGCGTCGCGGCTGGTGTTTGCAAGCTGTGCCATGGATGCGGTTGGATAGCGCAGCACGCACCACTTTGTCTCGTTAACTCTGTAGTCAAGAACCGGGCTGAGCACGCGGTTGTACATGGACATTTTCTCAGACGGCACATCGGCCAGCTCAGTGCTGTTGTCGCCGCCGCGGATTGCAATGTACGCGTCCATGCTCTTCATCTGCTGCAGCTGGCATTCCTCCATGAACTTCAGCTGTTCCTCGTCGCAGCCCATCATGATTTCCCGGGTAACCTCCGCGTCGCGAATGTTCACGTACGGTTTCGCGCCCTTCGCGTAGGCGTTCTTCACAATTTCCTTCACCAGGTCCTTGCACTCGTTCCCTTCATAATCTATCAAAACCCTCTCGCCCTGCTCCAGCTCGCAGGAGTAGTCAGTCAGCAAATCTGCCAGTTTCTTGTTTCTAATATCCATTTCTACCTCCGAATTATCCCTCGAATTTCATATGAATTTATTATACACTAAAGCTCTTGAAATTAAAACAAGGCGCGCGACCTCTAGTCCCAGTTTTTCAAGTATTTATGAGCTAATTACACTTTATCACATTTTATGAGGCATATTTTGACGTTCTCTCACATTTTATGAGGCAATATTCGATATTTTATCACATTTTATGAGAATTTGGATTATCGTCTAAAGCTCTTGAAATTAAAACAAAGCGAGTTTAAAATCCCAAGTTTTACACCTAGATGAGCAAGGACGTTGAAAATTCAACGTCCTTTA
>JBJESZ010000072.1:0-1630 GCA_051883055.1 Emergencia sp. | reverse complement strand
AAAGTCTCCTCTGTCACTCCGTTCATATGAACCCGAAACGTAATCTGTTTATTTTTCGCCTGCTGATAAAAAACAGAAACAATACCGGAAAGCTGTTTCCGAAAGTTAAAGATTTCTTTTCCTATCTTCAGTTTTCCTCGTTCAATTGCCGACATATCGAGAATATCATTGATAATTCCCAGAAGCAGACGAGAACTGTTATCAATCTTGGTCAAGTATTCTTTCATTTTTTCCGGATTATCTGTCTCTGTCTTTGCTATGGCTGTCAATCCGATAATCGCATTCATCGGCGTGCGAATCTCATGGCTCATCTGTGCAAGAAATTGTGACTTCGCCCCACTTGCCGTTTGTGCCGCCTGCACCGCCTTGACAAGCTGCTGATTCTTCTCCTCCAGTTCCACACTTCTGCGCCGTTCATAAACCGCCCGCATGATCATCAAAACAACTGCCATAAAAGCCGCTGCCAAAAGACTTACCACAGCTACTACTTTCCCATGTTTCTCCCAGAATCCGGGCTGACGATTGATAATAACCGCATCCTCCGGTATCAGCTTCCGGGATATTCCAAATCGGTCAATCACATTCTGATCCAGATAAAATCCATTAGGACTTTCACTTTGCATGGCAATGGATGCCGGATCAGCTCCATTCAAAATCTCCATAACCATGCGGCCTGCAACAGCACCCGATTCTTCATGCAGAACAATATTTCCTCCCAGAACCCCTTCACCGATTCCTGCCTGCACAAATCGAAATACAGGAACTTTTGCATATTGCTGAAGCATACCGCATACCTGCGCATTGGTATAAAGGTTTCCATCTTTATCTTCTGACAAAATCAGATACAGCAAAATCGTGTGGTTATCCACTTCTGAGACTGCTGTCTGTAGTTCCTTCCAGGTAAGCTGCGAACCATTAATCACATCAAAGGTAAGCTGCGGATATAGATCCTGCTGTGCATAAAACTGCTGCTGCTCCCCCTCACCGGTTACCGTATTATCCACAATTGCAAGGATTTTATCTGCCTTCGGCTGAATACTCAAAGCAAAATCAATATTCTCCTGATAAGAAAAACTTTCGATTACACCCGTCATCAGGGGATCCTGACTGACTTCCTGTGCATACTCAATATTATTGATTCCTTCAAACACCACAGGAAGTCCGGGAAACAGTTCTTCCCGATATTCCATAACAAATCCCAGCGCAGCATCATCCCCCACGATTACTGCCTGATAAGCTCCCGTATGCTCTTTCTTAAACCGGAGACGTTCCAGCAGTTCACTTTGGGCAATCTCCATCGACAGGGTCTTGGTATCCATAAATTCTATATCCAGCTCTACATTATGATCCAGTGCAGAGCGGATTCCCTCCACCTGCAAAGGTACCGTAGGCCAGGTATAAGAATAGGAGCTGATAAATAAGACTCTGTGAAGTCCTGCCTCATCCTGAGCACAGACAGGCACAAAATAACAACATAGAAACAACATTATGCTGCTCAGTACCATGATCGCAGCCCGACAGTATTTTCTCCTTCTGCTCATCGCTATTCCTCCTCTTTAACAGAAGCAGATTCCGCAATAGAATAACTTCCCTTATTACTGAACTTCACCTTATACAATTCTTTATCCGC
>JBJESZ010000071.1:0-7618 GCA_051883055.1 Emergencia sp. | reverse complement strand
TTCTTTCTGTCCAGATCGAATCCACAGGTCTGGATAAACCGTTCCAGGGCAGAAGGAAATACTTTTTTTTCGTCTAAACTAACAACCTTGTTCTTCATCTAACTCTCCAAACACCGACTTTTTTATATTATGCAAATAAGGTGATAGACTCTGCCTACCACCTTATACCTTCTTAAATATTGATATGCTTATTTAACATATTCCTTTAATGTTGCAATGAATTCTTCCTTTGAAGGAATGATTGAGATAAATCTCTGATCTCCGTTGATGCACATTGTAGGAAGATTAGCGATTCCCATCTTTCTGATTCTTGCGATATCGTCCTTAATGCAGTACTTGTATACCTTGTAATCGCAGATGTCCTTTAATTCATCCCAGTTATCCTCAACCAGAGCAAGCATATATGTACATGCTGCGCACTGTTCTGGGTCAAGCAGACAAAGCTCTACCAGCGGTTTGTCCAGACTTGCGTAATCAGGGATTTCTACATTGGAGTCATCGATAACTGTCTCATAGTTAGCAACCATTTCTCTTGTGCTGTCTGTGTTCTTAACTGCCTGAGCACAAGCGATTGTGTTTTCAATAGGAGTATCATAAGGCATATCGCAGCCCGGGCTGATAATCAGGTTGTGGTGATCCAGTGAATCGATAAGTTCAACTACGTCCTTCATGTTGTCCATCTGGTTACCATACAGCATAGTAGTTGTAAGAGGAATGTTTCCTCCGATAGTGATGTTGTACTGGTCAGTGATTTCCTTAGCCTTCTTAAGGTCAACGTTTTCGTCTACAGAAACACCGTCAGGTCCCATCTTGCACATTACTTCAATCTGCTTGCTTGCATTACCGCATACGAAGAATGAAGAGAATGCGCCTCTTGATCTGATGTAATCAAATACAGCCTTGAATCCTTCACTTAACATCTTTTCGATGTGCTTAGGAGATACCTGTGATACAAGAGGGTCAACTACAGCGATTACGTCCATGCCTGCATCTATGTACATCTTTGCCATTGCGATAGCAACCTGTGCACAGTAGTTTACAAGATCCTTAACGTACGCTGAATCTGTTGCCATATCCATGAAGATATTAGTTCCTCTTAAGTGGGATGCTAAAGTGAAAGGACCGCAGATTAAACCGTATAATGCAGTGTCTTCACCGATTGCTTCCTTAACTCTTCTCATTGCTGACAGAATCATTGGAAGTCTTCCTGATTCTTCAGTAGGAATCTTGCAGCTGCAAGGAAGAGTCTTTTCGTTTTCCAGTGGATGGCTCTTTACTGAAGGAGGGTTGTTAGTTGCCCACATCAGGTCACATCCTAGTATTTCTGCTTCAACCTGCAGGTCAAACAGAACAGGAAGTCCGTCAGGTGTGTACAGCTTATTAGCTTCGATTAAGCATTCAACCAGCTTATCTTCGTCTCTTAATACTTCTTCTGCAGTATATCCCTTTAATTTACCTACATGAACACCTGCAAAAGGAACCCAAGGAATTTCATTTGTCTCTTCGTGTCTTAAAGTCTGAAAAATTAATTCTTTACTCATCTTTCTTACCTCTCATTAAGTCTAAAGCAACATTTACTGCCTCATTGGCATCCTCACTGTAACCACTCGCACCGATTTTCTTTGCCCATCTCGGGGTGCATGGCGCACCTCCTACCATGGTCATGAAACGTCCCTTCAGGCCTCTTTCTGCAAGGCACTTCTCAAGAAGACGCTGCTCAGTCATAGTGGATGTTAACAGGGCACTGGTACCGATGATGTCGACATCATTTCTGATTGCTTCCTCAACGATAGTTTCAACAGGCACCTCACAGCCTATATCTATCACTTCAAAGCCCGCGGCCTTAAGTGCAGATGCTACTATGCCCTTGCCTATATCGTGTATGTCACCCTTTACAGTGGCAAGAAGAATTCTTCCCTTTGGTGCATACAGCTTTACATCTGACTTGTCCATGCCCAGCTGGTTAAGGACATAGTCAGTTACATTCTTCATTACCTCAGCAGCATAAATCAGTTCCGGCAGGGAAAGCTCCCCGCTTTCAAATCGCTCTCCGATTTCTTCATTTCCGCTGCTGAACCCTGTCAGAAGTAAATCGAAGAGGTCAATATTTGCCTGTTTTGCCTGGTCGACTATTTCCATGGCCAGCTCCTCGTCAGCCTCGATAATAGCCTCTCTTGCTCTATCATACAAATCTTTTTTCTCCATATACCCTCCCAAACATGTCAATGTCAAATATTTTAACACAAAATGCATCTTGTTGGCTATGGATTATTTCAGTTAATAGATAAATTCTTAGCGTTATTTTTTTCCAGACAGGACTACTCCTTGCAGCCCTGTCTGAAAAAATTTAATCGTTCTGTTTTATCTTATTTGATTCCAGCTCTTTCTTTGAAGCGTTCTACTGAGTTGACCTTGATATCTAAAAGTTCCTGGATTCTGAACTTTGCTTCCATGCCGGCATTAGCTTCTGCACATGGCTCTACATGTGCAAGACCTAATCCAAGTTCTTCTCTCTTTTCGCTCATGATAACAACGTCTCTTAATTCCTCTAAAGTAACACCAAGCTTTTCAGCTACGTATGCCTTCGCTTCGTTGATCTTCATCTTCTTAGCTAGCTGTAAACGCATTACAAGATCTCCTGCAGTGCGCATACCGCCCATACTTGCAGCTAAACCGTGAGTAGCTTCTGCACCTAGAGGGTCACCTACGCCTATCTACAATCCGTCAACCTTACCGACCTCGATAAGAGCCTTGTCTGCTCTTGACACTACGTCGGAAGGAAGATTCTCTACCATAGGAATACCGCAAACACCCATGCCTGCGTTAGCATGAACCGGGATATTTGCAACGTCTGTACAAGCTTTGATAAATGTACATACACGAGCGATGTTCCAAGGGAATGACTTGTTGCAGTTTGTATTAACTACTGCACCGAAGATGCTTGCACCTGCTTCTTCAACGACCTTAACCTGCTTGTGAGGGTACAGACCTGCAAGTCTGGTTCCGTTGTATTTCAGTTTGCCATGCATTCCCAGTACGAATTCTCCTGCCATACCGATTTCTACAGGCATATCAGGGAATTTTTCTCTGATTATTTCACATGATTTCAGGGCTACAAGAAGGTCTGCATCTCCTGCTGCTCCGGAAGTGTCAAGCATAAATCCGTCAGCACCAACATCGTTCATCTGTTCTGCAACGTAAACGATGTCTCTTACTGCATGATCAACAGCCTCTTCCTGAGCTGCCATTGCTTCCTTGATTTTTCCTTCTGGAAGTAATACTGCCCAGTTGTCTACAGGACCGTCAGGTTTAGTGTAGAAGCCCAGGTTAGGCATTGCTCCGTAGAACAATGGCATTGTAGCCTTGGAAAGAGCCTGCTTGAGAACTGTAGCCTCTCTCTTTGCTACACCCTTAACTGTCTTGTAGTTGTAGTCACTGTATCCGATATCCACCGAGTCAGCTCCCAGCACTCTCTCATGAATAAGTGCATTCAGATCTCTTGATGTTGAGATTCCGCACTTAGTGCTGATTTTATCTGATCCGGAGTCGTTGGAAGTAACAATTTCCATACCCGGTTCCACACCTACGATGTTGCCGCTCATAGTAACAATTTCATAAAGCTTTTCAACATCTTCGTCTGGAAGCGGATCAATTTTTCCTCTCTTTACTGCGTCCTGCATTCCTTCAAGAATGTCAGCTCTGATTTCCTCTTCAGTCATATAAACCGGAGAGCCATCACCCATACGAGTAAAGAATTTCTTTGCTTCACTCATTTCGATTTATCCTTTCTCTCAGTTACTTTATCTTTTCTTGGCTTCAAACTTAGCTAACTCTTCAGCTTCCTCTTCACCTTCCACAACGATGTCATGAATCCTCTTCTTAACATCATCAGGAAGTGGAGTAACCTCGTAGTTCTCCAGGATGTCAATGGCTTTAGCTCTTGTAGCTTCTGTCATTGTCATTGCGCCCTTCTTCTCCCATGTCTCTCTCTGAGTACGGTCGATGAACTGAGTAGTAGACAGTTCCTGTCTCATATATTTTCTTGTATGCTTCTGTGCCAGGTAATTGTTAGCAGGTCCTACTGCTTTAATTACGTCGAGTGCCATTGTATCCTGATTAACCGGAATACCCTGAAGAATTCTCCTCGTCATTCTCACGATTTCCGCATCAGCCAGCAGCTGCTCGTAGCTCATTGTCATACCCATTTCCATCATGCCCATTCCGTATATTACGTTGCTTCCTGTTAAAGCAGGTAACATATTGGTCATTGTCTTTTCATGACCAAGCTGGACGTCGAAACACTTACTGTCTGCCTAAGTGCCGCCTACATTAGTAGGAATTCCGTAGTAGTGTCCCAGCTGACCAACAGCTGCTGAACACATAGCATGTTCAGGAGCACCTACAGGAGACTGTGCTGTCTTCATATCCATGATGGTTGTTGATGAACCATAAAGGATAGGGTTGCCTGGATTTACCAGCTGTGCAAGAACGATGCCGCCAAGGATTTCTGCGTTTGTGCAAACCAGAGTACCTGCAATTGTAGCAGGAGTTGTTGCTCCGCAAAGACCCATTGACAGGATATCGATAGGAAGACCGTGTCTTGCTGACAGGATAATAATGCTTGTCTCGTTCTCATTGATTTCCAACGGACTGTTAGGACATGCACCCATAGCAACGATTGGTCTTTCTCTCAGCTTGTCATATCCGCCCTGGATAATAGCAGCCATATCAATAAATCTCTGTGTGTTCTTAACGCCTTCCAGGTCATGAGCGAAGTTCTTTGTCAGGTTGTTGAAAACGACTTCAGCTTCATGAAGTGATCTTACCTTCTGGTTAACATCACCGGCTGTTACAGCAATTGAGAATACGTCGATTTCAGGGATTGCATCGATAAATCTTGCTACGTTTCCCAGGTCTTCCTTAGTGGATTCTCTCAGTTCTCCTGTATAAGGGTCAAAGATGAATACGCCTGTACCGAAGTTCTTGTAAGCAACCTTCTTGCCTCCGATAAGTGTATCATTCTTAGGATCTCTACCACATAATGTAAACTCAGCAGGACAAAGTTCAATAGCTTCGTTTACTAGATTTCTTGGGAATTTAACTCTGTCATTTTCATAGTCAACTTCACATCCGGCTCCAGCCAGAATATCAAGCGCTTCTTTACCGTGCATCTGAAGACCGTAGTCTTCCATCAGCTGTAAAGTGGCTTCGTGAAGGGCATCAAGATCAGAGTTTGACAGGATGTTATATCCTGTAATATCTGTCTCATGTATGAATTTTTTGCCCATTTCTTTCCTCCGAAATAAAAGTCAAAATCAGTGTTATATTTATAGCTTTTCAATCCAGTCAAGGATGAAGTTTACTGTATCGGAAGCATCTTCACAATAAGCGTCTGCACCGATTTTTTCAGCCCAGCGGTTAGTTACAGGAGCGCCTCCTACCATAGTCTTAACCTTGTCTCTGATTCCTGCTTCAACAAGAGCATCCTCGATGTCCTTCTGAACAGTCATTGTAGTAGTAAGTAATGCGGAGCTTCCAACGAATTCAGCATTGTGTTCGATAGCAGCGTCTACGAAGTTCTGAGCAGGTACTTCTCTTCCAAGGTCGATAACTTCGATTCCGTTTGTCTTAACCAGAGAAGCAACGATTCCCTTACCGATATCGTGTACGTCACCTTCTACTGTTCCGATTACAAGAGTTCCTGCAGCCTTTACATCAGACATATCCATCTTGCTTTCGATTTCTGCGCTTGCAGCCTTCATTACTTCTGTTGCGAAGATAAGCTCAGGTAGGAAGATTTCTCCCATTCCGAAAAGATCTCCCAGTTCCTTCATGCCTGCACTGTAGCCCTGGCTTAACAGTTCTACCAGATCTACTCCTTCAGCTTCAGCATTTTCTAATGCTTCCATTGCCATGTCTTCATCAGCTTCGATGATTGACTGCTTTGCCATTTCTAAGATTGCGTCTTTAGTCATTTTCAATTCCTCCGTTTTAAATCCTTACGATTAGATTTACTTTTCATCTTTTTCTATTTTAATTGTACTAGCAGATAATTGGCCGGTATATTGAACATTTTGGAAATTTTAGCATTATTTTTGTAATGCTAAAAATAATACTTATTTTTCATCCTCAATGCAGGTTTTGTTCCTTGAATGTTGTATTTTAGACACCTTTATGCTATAATCTGTTTGGTATAATTTACGCATAGATATAAATAAATTTCTAAATCTGACAAATTGAAGGTAAGGAGTGCAGTAAATGAAGAATTTCATCATTCCAAGCAGCAGTACACCGGACAACGATGGCCTGTCGGATTATCTTGACCAGTCCGTAGAAGCCTTTTCAGAATTGTGTGACATTCCGGTCACCTTTTTCAACGCTAATCATGAAATAGTTCACGAATATAAGGAGGCTGAAAAAATCTGCAGTATTTTCAACGTATACTGCGACAGCTGCGGTCCGTGCAGACAGAAAATCGCATCTGCAGGTGAGTTTGCGTCCCGCCTCGGCGAGCCGTATATTTTTCTCTGCAAGTCAAGACTGACCAATATTTCCGTTGCGCTGATGATTGACGGCAAGTTTGCCGGATATTTTGTTGCCGGGCCTATTGTCATGGGAAAGCTTAAGAATTCCGTTATCGAAAACTTTTCAGAGCTGAATCATCTGAACAGCCCCGCTGAAGCCTTTGCAAGGATGTATGCAAGCAAAATGAAAGCCTATGATCCAACAAGTGTAACCAGACTTTCCATACTTCTTTACAACAGCATAGTAACCAGTATTTCACGCAACAATGAATACCAGGCTCTACGCTCCAGCAACAGTGACCAGAACAGTATCAATCTTGCAATACAGAGCAGAAAGAGAGCCAATCTTCCAATCGAGTATCCTTACGAACTTGAAAAGGACCTGATTGATTCTGTCATATCCGGGCAGACAGAGCTCGCTGTAGAGAATACGGCCAAGCTGATAAACGCATTTTCCATTATGGAGGCCGGTGATATAGACGGAATAAAGAACAATATCATATGGCTGCTTGCCATCATCATACGTTCCGCTACAGAGAGCGACAATAACATTGAGCAGATACTGGATACCGATTTCGACATAATCAACCGGCTGCACAATATAGATACACTGCCGGAAATGCTGGAGCTGTCAAAATCTCTTGTAGAGACGATAACCAAGAACATGCTTTCTTCTATATATAACGGCAGCTCACAGGTTATCACACGTGCGCTCAGGTACATAAACAGGAACTACAAGGATAAGATTACTCTGAAGGATATCGAGTCAAACCTTCATATTAATGCTTCATATTTTTCCACACTGTTCAAACAGGAAATGGGCATGACCTTCACCGACTACCTGAACTCACTGAAGATACAGTACGCATGCTCGCTGCTGGAAAACACTAATCTGAGCATTATAGATGTTTCACTTTCTGCCGGTTTTGATGACCAGAGCTATTTCACCAAAGTTTTCAAGAAGGTCAAAGGCGTCACACCTAAAGCCTGGAAATCCCAGCACATGGAGGAGCATCTTAAAAGAGAAAAGTAAACACAGAGAAAAAAACCATCCCCGCGTCAAACGCGGGGTTTTCATTATACGGGCATAGCCC
>JBJESZ010000070.1:0-1648 GCA_051883055.1 Emergencia sp. | reverse complement strand
AATATCTTTGAGTTTACGCAAAGAGAGCTGATCGTTTTTTATGAACAATCAGCTCTTTTTCAATCTATTATTAAGCGAGGAATTCTTCCAGGATTTCCCGGATTCTCGCCTCCTTCTCCAACTCTCCTGTTTCATTTGTCACCGGTGCTTTCGCATACCCACGCTCCTGCTCCGGCATATATTCTCTCCTCATACTCTGCATTCCATACTGTTCGTAATCATACCTTGTATTTTGCGATTCCGGCTGTGGGTAGTTCTCCGCCGCGTACGCATTTCCTGAAGCCGCCACCGTCTCTGCTTTTTCCTTTTTCTTCTTTAATCCGTGCCCGAACGGTGCTTTCCCTTTCTTCCCCTTTTCTGCATTTTCTTCTGATGCATTCGGTGACTGCTGCCCGGTCATGGTATATGCCTGCGGCTCCGTCACCGGAACCTGCTGAGGCTGTGGCGTGACGTATGGAGCAGGCTGCGGATCAACTACGGGCACAGGCTGCGGACGCGGTTCACCTCCGGGTATCGGCTGCCGCGGCATCTGTCCGGGCATATTTCCCGGATCTGAAATCGGTTCTCTCTGCGGCGGAACATTTTCCCGTTCCTCCATTGCACGCTGTACGGTAACCTGAAATTCTTTCCGGGGACCTTTTGTATAACGATGAGCATATGTATTTTCCAGGAAATCTACCATATAAGTTTTTGCCGCCTCGAGCTGATAGCGTTCATCTGAAGTGATATGGAGCAAGAATAACGCCAGCATACCGACAGAGCCAAGAATCATGTACTGATACATGATCGTATCAGGTCCTTTCACATAATATACCATACCTGCACCGGCAAGACTCAAAAGACCACAGAGCCAGATTGCTGTTCTCTCAAGCTGACGCCATGAATGCAGTCTGAGTCCTAGCACTTTGTACTCATATACATACTTGTCCACAAATGCCCGCACATTCTGCACTTTATCACTGATCATACATGCATGCTCAAATTTTGCTCTCACAAGCTTCATCAATGCATGATTACTCTTTCCCATGTTGCTTGCCGCCTTAACCAGGCGTTTTAACGAAATGCCGGCGATAATCTTTGCAAGAACTCCAATAGCAATCACAGCGCCGACAAAGTAGAAAAACACTTGCTGTGTTACGATCCTCTCTAACATAAAAAGAGTCCTCCTTCTTTGATTTGCCACCATTATAGCGTAAATCTCAGGAATTGGACTCTATAATCGTTCTTCATATTCCGACATTCCTAAATGCCGAGATGTCAGAATCTGCCTCTTCATCTGTTAAACTTTACCCATCAAATTCCGCACAAGCCTTACCGTATGGGTGATCGCCTGCTTTTCAAATGCAGCATAATCCATCGTCGAACTGTTGTCAGCTTTGTCCGAAATAGCCCGAATAATGACACACGAAATTTTGTTGAGGTAAGCCGCCTGCGCAATCGCAGCTCCTTCCATCTCCGTACATTTTGCCTGAAACTGTGTCACAAGCCGTTCTTTAACAGCCCCGTCCGATACAAACTGATCTCCGCTCACTACTCTTCCGGTAAATGTATGAATATCCGGATTCGCCTCCTCATTCGCCTGAACAGCAAGCTGTACCAGTCTCTCATCGGCAGGGAATGCAAATGTATCCATACGCGGGATCTGTCC
>JBJESZ010000069.1:0-7653 GCA_051883055.1 Emergencia sp. | reverse complement strand
CATAAGTAGTATAATTTTTCTGTTATTTTAAGAAGACTGTTCACAGGCTTATGATTAGACATGGTCAGGAGGTGAATTGGAATATGGCACAAGTTATCGTAAGAGAAAACGAAAGTTTAGAAAGCGCTCTTAAGAGATTTAAGAGATCTTGCGCAAGAGACGGCGTAATGTCAGAACTTAGAAAAAGAGAGCACTACGAAAAACCAAGCGTAAAGAGAAAGAAAAAATCTGAAGCTGCTAGAAAAAAGGCTAAGAAATACTAAGTCATTTAGGATCGAGGTGATATAAATGGCTCTGAAAGAACAACTGATGGCTGATTTCAAAGAGGCTATGAAGGCTCATGATGATACAGCCAAGAATACAATCAATCTGGCACGTGCCGCTATCAAGCAGTACGAGGTAGACAACAGAGAAGAACTAGACGACGCAGGCATAATTGCTATATTATCTAAACAGGTAAAAATGCGTAAGGATGCCCTGGCTGATTTTGAAAAAGCCGGAAGAGCAGATCTGCTGGAAGCCTATAATAAGGAAATAGAGATTCTTAACAGATATCTTCCTGAGCAGTTATCTAAGGAAAAGCTTATGGAAATTGTAAAGGAAACAGCTGCTTCCCTTGGCATCGAGGGCGGCAGACAGAATATGGGCAAGCTGATGGGTCCTGTAATGGGAAAAGTCAAAGGCTTGGCTGACGGAAATGACGTTAAGGATGTCGTTATGGAGTTTCTAGGATAATAAAAATAACATAATCAAAAATCGGACAACCTGGTGATAATCATCAGGTTGTTTTTTCATACAATTAAGGCTATCGGCATATAATTATCCCATGAGAATTTCTGATGAACTGTCTCTGGATTTCGACATCCTTTCACCTAAGGTCACTGCAAATACCAGAGTTGCAATAATTGAAAATGTGAGAAAGGCCATACAGATAAGCGACACTTCTATTACTGTTGACGCAGGACGATTCTATGTCACCGTCAGAGGAGAGGGGTTTAAGGTTGGAGAACTGATGGAAGGACGAATGGAGCTTGCTGGGATTATTCAATCAATCGAGTTTTTCAGGCCACTGGATCAGAGTGGAAATTGAAGGCTTTCGGGTAGAAAAGCTTATTTCAAAAGCGATTGCCGAGGGCATCGTTTTCAGGCACATCAGGTGCATATCGGACACCTGTATGGAGCTTACACTTACAGCTGAGGACTTCGGTTATTTTCGAAGGCTGGCCGGAAGCAGATTCAGAATTACCCTGATAGATGAGGGTGGAGTGCGCCCTGCGATGATTTCTTTTATCAGGAACCGTCTGCTCATCTGCGGACTCCTTGTTTTCTTAATCGTTTTCGGTGTGCAGAGTCTGTTTATCAGAGAAGTCAGTGTCATCGGGTGCAAGGGTGTAGATGAGAATGCAATCAGAGCCTGCGCCCGGGAGGCGGGACTGTACGAGGGTGCACTGAGGGGGTTTGACGCCGCCAGGGTCAAAACCTCCATATTTGAAAGTTTTGATAATATAGTATGGGTCAAGGTTGCAACGCAGGGCAATTATGCAGAGATACGAATCGCCGAGGCTCAGGCGGAAAGCCCCGAGTCTGCAGAAGCCCGGGCAAAGATGAGAAGACCCTGTCACATCGTTGCCGCTCAGGACTGCTATGTGGAAACCGTGCGCACTTTCAGAGGCGTGAGCATGGTGGAACCGGACTCTTTTGTGAAAAAAGGGGGCATACTTATAAGTGGGAAGATCCCGGTGGAGATGTCAACCTACGATGAGGATGCCGACAAGACGAAAATACTGAAGGTTCATGCAGACGGTGAGGTCATTGGACGCGTTCCATATTACTATTCCTTCTATCTGAATCACGGTGAGGGAAAGAAGCAGGCTGAAGCAAGAGTGCGTGAATGGATAAAAGAAAATATTCCGGAAGATGCCCAAATATTAAATAAAAGTTTGAATTTTCAGCAGAAAGAAAATATAATGAAGGTGTATGGTGTGATAGAGACACGCCAGCAAGTTGGAATAGAAAAGGAGATTATATTTGAAAACAATAACAATAGATGAAAGCCTTGACAGGATCGAGCTTTTCGGAAATCTGGATGCCAACCTGAACCTTATTCAGGAGAACACAGGAGTGGAAATTTTCCAGAGAGACGACGGCCTGGTTCTGAAGGGTGAGAATATTGAGCTGGCAGAAGGAATTCTGAATGAACTGATGGGAATAATTCTGTCAGGTGAAAAGCTGGATACGCAGAAGGTGAACTATGTAATAAGCCTGAAGAAACAGGGCCTGTCCTACGGCGAACACAGGGTTGACAAGAATATTATCTGTTTCACCTGCAAGGGTCGTCCGCTTAGGCCCAAGACCATCGGACAGAAGGAATACGTAAACAGTATAAGAAAGAAGGACGTAGTGTTCGGAATCGGTCCTGCCGGTACGGGAAAGACCTATATTGCAGTGGCCATGGCTGTCAATGCCTTTAAGAACAAGGAGGTTCAGAAAATTATTCTCGCAAGACCTGCTGTGGAAGCGGGAGAAAGACTGGGTTTTCTTCCGGGCGACCTGCAGGAAAAGGTGGATCCGTACCTGAGACCTCTTTATGATGCTCTTTACGATATTCTCGGACGTGATAATGCGCTCAGACTGAAGGAGAAGGAAGTAATAGAGGTGGTGCCTCTTGCATATATGAGAGGAAGAACTCTGGATAATTCATTTATCATCTTAGACGAGGCGCAGAATACGACGAGGGAGCAGATGAAGATGTTCCTGACAAGAATGGGATTCGGCTCTAAGGTCGTGGTTACAGGCGACGTAACACAGATTGACCTTCCGAGAGGAAAGAAGAGCGGGCTTGTTGAGGCTGAAAGGGTTCTGAAAAACGTAAAAGACATAGATTTTTGCTATCTGAAGGATGTGGACGTTGTAAGACACGAGCTTGTAAAGAAGATCATCAACGCTTACGACCAGTATTACAGGAAGTATCCTGACGAGCTTGAAGAATAGAGGTGCTTTATGACAATTTACTTTGAAGAGGGACAGGCTGTATCTGATGAAATGAGAGCCACTATGGAAAAAGCGGCGGAAAGATGTCTGGAGCTTGAGGGAATCCCGCGGGAACGCGCGGAAATAAGTGTCACCTTCGTTGAAGCAGAGGAAATAAGGGCGCTTAACAGAGATTACAGAGATAACGACCGTGTTACAGATGTTCTGTCCTTCCCTCAGTTTGATGATCTGAATGATCTCCCGGATTTCGGAGAAATATGCCTTGGAGATGTGGTGATATGCAGAGAGCGTGCGGAAGAGCAGGCTGAGGAATTTGGCCATTCCCTTGAAAGAGAGATTATTTATCTCTTTACCCACAGCATACTTCACCTTCTGGGCTATGACCATATGGAAGAGGCTGAGAAGAGGGAGATGCGCGACAGAGAAGAAGAGGTAATGGAATATTTGGGGATTGTGAGGTAAAACATGGACAACAGAGAACTATTCAGGATGGCTCTTGCGGCTTTGCCTAATGCTTACGCACCGTTTTCCGGTTTTCGGGTTGGTGCAGCGCTTCTTACAGAGGAAGGTAAGGTTTTCACAGGTGTCAATGTGGAGAATTCAAGCTATGGCGGTACGATTTGCGCAGAGAGAACGGCGGCGGTCAAAGCTGTCTCAGAGGGGTATCGCAGCTTCAGCAGGCTGGCCGTTGCAGCCAGCGAGGGCATTGGATATCCATGCGGAATATGCAGGCAGTTTCTTTATGAGTTTGCGCCTGAGCTTGAAATAATTTTGGGAGAAGACGAAGAGCATTTACAGGTATATACATTGAAGGAATTATTACCAGAGGGATTTAGACTATGATGAAATCAGGATTTATAGGAATAATTGGAAGACCAAACGTGGGTAAGTCCACGCTGCTGAACAGTATTCTGGGTGAGAAGATTGCAATAACGACGGACAAGCCTCAGACTACAAGAAACAGCATCAGAGGAATCTATACACGTTTTGATGACGATATGGAGAGCGGCTGCCAGATGGTTTTCATCGACACGCCGGGAATCCACAAGGCAAGAAATAAGCTGGGTGCGGCCATGACAGACATGGCAATCAGCACCTTCAAGGAAACGGACGTTGTGCTTTTTCTCGTTGACGGCAGCATTACAAAGGGGCCGGGAGACAGATACATCGTGGATATGATTAAGGATCTGGACACGCCCAAGCTGCTTATAATCAATAAGATAGATAAGATGACTCCTGAGGAATATGCAGGTATCTTCAACGAATACGACGAGCTGGGAGTTTTCGACGGAATATTCGGAACCTCCGCTCTTGAAGGAACCAATGTTAAGGAGCTGCTTGACAAGATTGAGGGCTATCTGGAAGAAGGACCTATGTATTTTCCTGAGGACATGGTTACGGACCATCCGGAACGATTCATCGTAAGTGAAATAATCAGAGAAAAGGTTCTTAACTATCTGGAGGAGGAGGTGCCTCACGGAGTGGCAATTGAAATCGAATCCTATGAGGAAAAGCCAAATATCACCAATATCGGTGCGGTTATCTACTGCGAAAAGAAATCACACAAGGGAATCATAATAGGAAAGCAGGGAAAGAAGCTTAAGGGCATCGGAAAGAGTGCCAGAATGGAAATTGAGGCTCTTCTTGGAACTAAGGTTTATCTTGAGCTTTGGGTAAAGGTTAAGGAAAACTGGAGAGACAGCGATTTTGCTCTTTCCAACTTCGGATATAAGGAATAGCGGATGTACATTAATTCGGAAGGCATTATCCTCAGGCAGGTCAAGGCTGCCAGCGGAAGAAGAATGCTGCTTGTTTTTACAAAGAAATACGGCAAAATCAGTGCAGGAAGCGATATGAACGAAAAAGGACGGGGCAAGGCGGCACTTGCTTTACGTCCTTTTACCTATGGCAGATATGAGTTTTTTAAAAACAGAGACTACTATAATCTGAACAGTGGAGAGGTGAAAAAAAGCTTTTTCCGCATAGGTGAGGACCTGGACAAATACTTTCAGGCATCTATTGCGATGGAAATTACAGAGAAGGCACTGGCGGACGAACTGCCTCAGCCGAAAATCTTCAACCTTTTGGTGGATTTTCTGACTGCACTTGAGACCAGAGAAAGGAAACATGAGACTCTTTTGCTCGCATACGAGATAAAGCTGCTGAGTCTGCTGGGAACGGCTCCTGTGACGACGCAGTGCACCTGTTGCGGAAGCAGGGAAAATCTAAGATTTTTCAGCGTTGCCGATGGAGGCATGCTCTGTGATAAATGCAAAGAATTAAGGCAAGATAAGTTGATTTTTAAGCCGGGATTTGATATAGTGGATGTGATAAGTTTTTTTGTTAAGAATCCTATGGGAAACTTTTCGAAAATTGCTCTAAATGAGGGTGTTGCAATGGAATTGCAGGCCATAGTCAGAGAGTATATGGCCTATCATCTTGACATCAGTCATCTGAAGAGTGAGGATGTTATTGATGGAAAATTATAGGAGGTAATGAGATGGAAATTACTTTAGAAAAAATTGAACTTGTGAAGGATAGAACAGGCGTGACATACAAGGAAGCCAAGGAAGCTTTAGAAGCTGCCGAAGGCAACGTAGTTGACGCAATTATTGCTCTTGAAGAGGAAGTAAATGAAAACGGCGGCGCCGGGATCGGTGCAAGGGGAGAAAACCTGAAGGCCAAGATTAAAGAGATCATAGATAAAGGAAATGTATCAAGGGTAATCGTGTCCAAAGACGGAGAAACATTGCTTAACCTTCCTCTTGTAGTAGGTCTGCTTGGTACTGTAATTGCACCTACAGCAGCTGTAATCGGCGTAGTAGCATCATTTGGATTCAAATGTAAGATTGAGTTCGTGAAGGATGACGGCTCAGTAATTGACCTTACTGAAAAAGCAGGAGAATTCTATGAAGAGGCTAAGGAAAAGGCTCCGGGAGCATATGAGGATCTGAAGGAAAAGGGATCCGAGATCTATGCTGACCTTAAAGAAAAGGGAAGCGACGCTTTCAGCAAGGCTAAAGATGTTGCTGAGGACGTAAAGTCAAGAATGAAAAAAGAAGATGATTTTGATATCTTTGATATGGTAGATGATATGGATGACCTTGAGGAAGAAGACGCAGAGCCTGCCGGAGAGGAATGCGCATGTGACTGCAGCTGCGGATGTGACTGTGCAGATGAAGAGGTCACTGAGGATGTAAAAGAAGAGACAGAATTTTAACAGGAAAGGGTTTTTAGATAATGAGTGAAGTAGTTACAATGGAAAAAGTCGTTGCACTTGCGAAGAACAGAGGATTCGTATATCCGGGTTCAGAGATATACGGAGGACTTGCAAATACATGGGATTACGGTCCTCTGGGAGTTGAGTTCAAGAACAACGTCAAGAAGGCATGGTGGAAAAAATTCGTGCAGGAATCCAAATATAATGTTGGACTTGATGCGGCAATTCTGATGAATCCAAGAACATGGGAAGCATCAGGCCACGTTGGAGGCTTTTCCGATCCGCTTATCGACTGTAAGGAATGTAAGGCAAGATTCAGAGCCGACAAGCTTATCGAAGATTACATGATGGAAAACGGTATGGAAGTAGTACCTGTAGACGGATGGTCAAATGAAAAGCTTGAAGGATTCATTGCTGAAAAAGGCATCTGCTGCCCTGAATGCGGAAAGAGCAATTTCACAGGCATCAGACAGTTCAACCTTATGTTTAAGACTTTCCAGGGAGTTACAGAGGATTCAAAGTCAGAGCTGTTCCTGAGACCTGAAACTGCACAGGGTATTTTCGTCAACTTCAAAAACGTTCAGAGAACAGCAAGAAAGAAGGTTCCTTTCGGTATCGCTCAGATAGGTAAATCCTTCAGAAACGAAATTACACCAGGTAACTTTACTTTCAGAACAAGAGAATTCGAGCAGATGGAACTGGAATTCTTCTGCAAACCGGGAACTGACCTGGAATGGTTCGAATACTGGAAGCAGTATGCCATCGATTTCCTGAAATCGCTGAATATGAACATGGATCACATCAGAACAAGAGATCATGAAAAGGAAGAACTGTCACATTACAGCAATGCAACAACTGACCTGGAATACCTGTTCCCGTTCGGCTGGGGCGAGCTGTGGGGTATTGCTGACAGAACTGATTTTGACCTGAGACAGCACAGTGAATTCTCCGGTCAGGAAATGATCTACATCGACCCTGAAACAAACGAGAGATATATCCCTTACTGTATCGAACCGTCACTGGGAGCAGACAGAGTTGCTCTTGCGTTCCTTGTAGATGCGTATACAGAGGAAACTCTGACAGACGGAAACGGAAAAGAAGATACAAGAGTTCTTCTCAAGTTCCATCCTGCACTGGCACCTTTCAAGGCTGCAGTACTTCCGCTTGCCAAGAAGCTGGCACCTGTTGCCGAGCCTATTTATGATGAGCTGTCAAAGTACTTCAACGTTGACTACGATGCTGCCGGTTCAATCGGAAAGAGATACAGAAGAGAGGATGAAATAGGTACACCTTTCTGTATCTGCGTCGATTTCGACACTGAAACTGACGGATGCGTTACTATTCGTGACAGAGACACTATGGAACAGGTTCGTCTTCCAATCGGAGAGGTAAGAGCCTATATCGAAGAGAGAATGATATTCTAAAAGTCATAACTGAAACGT
>JBJESZ010000068.1:3979-7747 GCA_051883055.1 Emergencia sp. | reverse complement strand
TTCCTTGGATTTGCGGAAAAGGTAATGAACAAATGGTGACAAACCACTTGAAATATTAAGGCGTCTGGTGTAAAATACACTGGATAAACTTAATAGGGCGTTGAAGAAGAGGAGTATGCGCGACAACACTTTACAGAGAACCGGGTTCGTGGCTGAGAGACCCGTAAGAAAGTATCCGCAGAAGGTTGCTTTGGAGCCTGTATGTTAAAATGAGAGTCACGTCCCGGGGAATGATGCCGGTAGTCGGATTTCACCCGTACAGAGACGTGGAACAAAGGTGGTACCGCGGAAATATTCGTCCTTTGCAGTTTGAGCTGCAAAGGATTTTTTAATGGGATAAATGACTTTGCAGAAATAAAAATTGATATTTACGGAAGGGAGAACAATGGAAAAGAACTTAGCTAAGAATTACAATCCAAAAGATTTTGAAGACCGAATTTATCAGATGTGGGAGGAGAAAGGTGCTTTCAGAGCAGAGGTTGACCCTGACAAGAAGCCTTTTGCTATCGTAATGCCGCCTCCAAATATTACAGGACAGCTGCATATGGGTCATGCGCTGGACCAGACTCTTCAGGACGTTCTGACAAGATGGAAGAGAATGCAGGGCTACAGTGCGCTGTGGCTGCCCGGCTCTGACCACGCAAGCATCGCAACTGAGGTGAAGGTTGTAGAAAAGATCAGAGAAGAAGAGGGTAAGGAAAAGGAAGACCTGGGACGTGAGGAATTCCTGAAGCGTGCCTGGGCATGGAAGGAAGAATACGGCGGAAGAATTACGAGACAGTGCCGTAAGCTTGGCGACTCCTGTGACTGGAGCAGAGAAAGATTCACCATGGATGAAGGCTGCAACAAGGCAGTAAAGCACTTTTTCGTAAAGCTGTATGAAAAGGGTCTTATCTACAAGGGTAACAGACTTATCAACTGGTGTCCTCAGTGCGGAACATCTCTGTCTGACGCAGAGGTTGACCACGAGGACAAGAACGGAATGTACTGGTACTTCAGATATCCTGCTGCTGAGGAAGGCGGACAGGACATCATCGTTGCTACCTCAAGACCTGAGACTATGTTCGGAGACGTTGCAATCGCAGTACATCCGAGTGATGAAAGATATAAGGATATGGTTGGAAAGAAGGTTGTTCTTCCACTTGTCGGCAAGGAGATTCCTATCATCGCTGACCAGTATCCTGATCCTGAGAAGGGAACCGGTGCGGTTAAGATTACGCCTGCACACGACCCTAACGACTTTGAGGTTGGACAGAGAGCAAATCTTGAGAGCATTTCATGCATCAATCCTGATGCTACAATGAACAGCCTTGCAGGAAAGTATGAGGGAATGGACAGATATGAATGCAGAAAGCAGTGGGTTGCTGACCTGGACGCTGCAGGATATCTGGTAAAAACAGAAGAGAAGGTAATCCCTGTTGGACAGTGCTACAGATGCCACACAGTTATCGAACCTATGCTTTCAGACCAGTGGTTCGTAAAGATGGAAGAGCTGGCTAAGCCTGCGATTGAGGCTGCCAAGACAGGCAAGCTGAATCACGTTCCTGAAAGATTCGAGAAAACTTATCTGCACTGGCTAGAGGAAATCAGAGACTGGTGTATTTCCAGACAGCTGTGGTGGGGACACAGAATTCCTGCATGGTACTGTCAGGAGTGCGGTGAAATCATCGTTGCAGAGGATACCCCGCATAAATGCACAAAGTGCGGAAGCACTGATCTGAAGCAGGATGAGGACGTACTTGATACATGGTTCTCATCAGCGTTATGGCCGTTCTCAACATTAGGCTGGCCTGAAAAAACTCCTGAGCTTGAGTACTTCTATCCTACAGATGTGCTGGTTACAGGATACGATATCATCTTCTTCTGGGTAGTTAGAATGGTATTCTCCGGATGTGAGACAATGGGAGATGTACCTTTCCACGATGTATATATCCACGGTCTTGTAAGAGACGCTCAGGGAAGAAAGATGAGCAAGTCCTTAGGAAACGGAATCGACCCTCTGGAGGTTATCGACCAGTACGGCGCTGACGCACTGAGATTCATGCTTACAAACGGCATCACTCCGGGTAACGACATGAGATTTACTGAGGATAAGATTGAAGCGGCAAGAAACTTCGCAAACAAGCTGTGGAACGCTTCCAGATTCGTTATCATGAACCTTCAGGACGAAAACGGGGACTTCAGAGAAATGGCCAAGTGCTGCAGCGACTGCTGCGGAATGGCATGCGGAGATACAACAAACTTCAGCAATATCGCACTTAGAGATGAAGACAAATGGATTATCAGCAGAGTAAACGATGCTGCAGATTATGTTACAAAGGCTCTTGAAAAATATGACCTTGCACTTGCAGGACAGAGAGTTTATGAGCTGATCTGGAACGAGTACTGCGACTGGTACATCGAGCTGGTTAAGAAGAGATTATGGTCTGATGATGAAGAGGACAAGAAGGTTGTAAGATTCGTTCTTGTAATGGTTCTGAAAAACATGCTGGAAATGCTGCACCCGTTCATGCCTTTCATCACAGAGGAAATATGGTCATTCCTTCCACATTCAGTATGTGAGCGTGAAGGAAATCCTGACTGCTTCCTGATTAAGGCTAAGTGGCCTGAATTCGATGAAGCGAGAGTATTCACTGAAGAGGAAGCAAAAATCGAAGCTGCAATGGAAGCAATCCGTGCCATCAGAAATATAAGAGCTGAGGCAGATGCTGCACCAGGCAAGGCTCTGGGCGCTTACATTTTCGCTGAGGCAGACAAGATGGATGTAGTAAAAGCTGGAGAAAGATACATCAGAGATCTTGCTAACATCACAGACATTACTTTCGTAACTGACAAGAAGGATGTTCCTGACGAAGTAATGTCAGCAGTTGTAAGCGGTGCAGAAATCTTCATCCCTCTTGATGAGCTTGTGGATTTCAACGCAGAGTTTGAGAGACTGACTAAGGAAAAGAAAAAGCTTGAGGGCGAAGTGGCAAGAGTTAAGGGTAAGCTTTCAAATCAGGGCTTCATTTCCAAGGCTCCTGAGAAGGTTATCAATGAGGAAAAGGCTAAGCAGGTTAAATATGAGGAGATGCTTGCCGGAGTAATCGAAAGACTTGCTCTTGTAGAGAAGAAGCTTGGAAAATAAATAATTAAAGGGTAGAGAAAGAGAACTAAAAGAATGAATGCTATAGAAAAAATAAGTGAATTTCTTAAATTCGGAAGTGTTCTGGGCCTGGAAAGGATGAACGTCCTGCTTGAGAAGCTGGGCAATCCGCAGGATTCTCTTAAGGTTATTCATGTTGCCGGAACCAACGGAAAGGGCTCTATCTGCAGGTATATTTACGAGGTGTTACAGGCCGGAGGTTACAGAACCGGCCTCTACACCTCTCCTTTTATAGAAGTATTCAACGAGAGAATTGAGTTTGACCATAATTATATTTCTGACAACGACCTGGAAATATATACTGATGCAGTTATTGAAAAGGCTCATGAAATGGTTGCGGAAGGTCAGGACTCACCTACGGAATTTGAGATTATAACGGCCATCGCTTTCCTGTATTTCAAGGAGAAGCAGGCAGATTACGTGGTGCTTGAGGTTGGTCTCGGGGGCAGCGGTGACTCAACCAACGTTGTATCAAAACCCCTAGCCACTGTCATTGCCTCGATTTCTCTGGACCATACAGACAGACTGGGAAATACAATTGCAGAAATAGCTGCTGAGAAGGCGGGAATAATAAAAGAGGGATGTCCTGTCATAACCAGTGCTGTAAATCCTGAGGCTCTGGA
>JBJESZ010000068.1:0-3879 GCA_051883055.1 Emergencia sp. | reverse complement strand
AATCCGGACGGATCAAGGGCTCTGAGAAATGCCGTGGAGAAATTTTTCCCGGGCAAAAGGGTTCAGATGGTTGTAGGCATGCTGGCAGATAAGGACGTGGACCATGCTCTTGAAAACTTCAGAGCGGTGGCATCGGACTTCATTGTCACCGAGCCGGACAACCCGAGAAAAATGAATGCTGCTGACCTGGCGGAGAAAATATACAGTGCCGGCAACTGCAGCTGCACGGTGGCCTCAGGTGTTCGGGAGGCGGCGGATTTGGCACAGGAGAGGGCGGCCGGATACGACCTGACTCTGTTTGCCGGATCACTTTATTTAATCGGAGAAATAAGGGGGATGCTTAAGAAATGATGCAGTTAAGAATGAAGCAGACCGACGAGTACGAGAGACTCGTTAAGTTTTTCGTTGAGCAGGGACTTGAATTCAACGGAGATGAAGAGGTGGATACAGACATCATAAGATGCTACAAGGTGACACACGGAAATGAGGACCACCTGGTTGGGGGTTTTGTTATAGCGAAGAGAGAAGGCGAGTACATCATCGACGGTATTGCTGTGGAACCGATATACAGAAAAATGCAGATTGGAAAAATAATGCTGGAAAAAGCCGTTAAGGTTGTGAAGGAGCTTGGTGGAGACAGAATTTATCTGGTTGCAAGGGCACCCGGGTTTTTCAGAAAATACGGCTTTGTTACCATGGAACCTGAGGATGCACCAAACTTCTTCGAGTGCAAACAATGTCCGCAGTTTCAGAAAACCTGTCATCCTGAAGTAATGAAACTGGAGATTTAAAATGAAGGGGCATTATTTTCATCTACTGCTTCAGGGTATTCTTGATATTGGCGAGGAAATGATGGTTGCAGGAGCAGAGATCTATCGTGTTGAGGACAGCATAGAAAGAATGTGCAACGCATATGGTGCAAATCCGAACAGGAGCAACGTATTCATCATAACGAGCAATATTCAGGTGACAATTGAGGCTCCTGACGGGCAGATTATTACTCAGATCAGAAGAATTCTCCGAAATGACGTGAACTTTGAAAGACTGGCAGAGCTCAACGACTTATGCCGGAGAATCTGTGCCACTACACCCGACGTTGAGATTCTTCAGGAGGAGCTTAACAAGGTTCTGAGAAAACCGGACCAGAAGTGGCCGACGAAGTTCATTGGCGGAATCTTTGCAGCAAGTTTTTTCACCATTTTTTTCGGGGGATGCTTTATGGATGCGGTTGCTGCAGGAATAGTTGCAGTTCCTGTTGTTCTCATGCAGAATCTTTCCAGGCTGAAAGACGACAACAGAATAGTTTTCACCTTTTATCTGTCTCTTATAGCAGGTGTGCTTTCACACATCCTGGTTTTCCTTGGCATAGGGGACAACTGTGACTACATTATGATAGGCGGAATAATGCTGCTTATTCCCGGAATCGCGTTAACAAACTCAGTAAGAGACATCCTTATGGGCGATACTGCATCGGGTCTTCTGCGTTTTTCAGATGCCCTGATCAATGCAGCGGCGATTGCCTGCGGCTTTGCTCTGAGCATGCTGCTGTTAGGAGGGCTGATATAATGAATGAATTTATAATACAGCTGGTAGCGGCGTGTTTCGGTTCGGTGGGCTTTGCTGTGATTCTTAAAATGAAAAGGAACCTTCTTGTTTATGCAGGTCTGGGGGGAACTGTGACATGGGGAATTTATCTTGTCGTGTATGCATTCTTACCAAGCCTGTTTATTGCAAACTTTGCGGCTTCAATTTTCGTCGGACTGTATGCGGAGATAATGGCGAGATTTCACAAGATTCCGACCACGGTTTTTCTCACATCGGCGAGTATTCCGCTGATACCGGGAGGCAGACTGTATTACACCATGGCAGGCCTGGTTGCTTCTGATGAGACCATGTTTGCAGAAAACGGAAAGGCTACGATTATCATTGTTCTCGGTATCGTAGTAGGACTGGTTGTAACTGCCATATTTACAAAGTATTTCTACAGGATACTGAACGGGAAAGGAAAATCTTAAGGCCAAGGAATATTTTTCCTGACCGGTAATAAACTTTACTAAGGTCTTACCGGGAGGGGAAAAAAGAAATGATAATATCAGAAGCCGGACTGGAAACGAACACAGTCCATTTATGCGGCGTAATTGTGGAGACACCTGTGTTCAGTCATCAGACATATGGTGAATCCTTCTATACTTTTATAATCGGAGTGGAAAGAAACAGCGGATATGAGGATAAGCTGAACGTGATGATATCCGAGCGGCTGCTCAATGTGTATAAGCTGTCTGTCGGTGATACGGCTCTTGTATCGGGGCAGATAAGAACCTACAACGAGCAGGCTGACGGGAAAAACAAGCTGAATATCGTTGTTTTTGCAAGGGAGATGGAGCTTGTGGGTTTTGATGAAGGGCACTTCAACCAGGTATACCTGGAGGGCTTCATATGCAAGACTCCGATAGGGCGTGTATCGCCTCTGGGCAGAAGAATCTGTGATATTATGCTTGCCGTGAACAGAATGTACAACAAGTCGGACTACATCCCATGCATAGCATGGGGCAGAAACGCTATTTTTGCGGAGGGCCTCGAGGTGGGCGATAAAATCTCTCTCACGGGGAGAATGCAGAGCCGTGAGTACAGAAAGCGGCTGGATGACGGAAGCGTGGAGCAGAGGGTTGCCTTCGAGGTTTCCATATTACAGCTTGAAAACTGCGGAGAGTGGTAGTAGAATTACCGTATATGCCTGTATAGGGTCTGTATGGGCCGGAGTGGATCCGGTGCGTACAGATGCGGAAAGATTAGATACTGAAATTAGATACTAAAGATGAAAGGAAGTAGATGTATGTTTAACAAAGATGCAACAGACAACAGTACATATAACGTAGACAATTTTGAATTTATAAAGAAGACTTCTCCGAAGGTGGGGGCTTTGATCGAGCAGGAGTACAACAGACAGAAGAACAATATCGAGCTTATCGCTTCTGAAAACTACTGCTCTGAGGCAGTTCTTGCCGCTTGCGGAAGCTGCCTGTCATGGAAGTATGCGGAAGGATATCCATACGTTAGAACTTCCGGAAATACAAGCAGATACTACGGCGGAACCAAGTTTGTCGATGAGCTGGAGGAATACTGCTGCGATCTGTGGAGACAGGTTTTCGACACAGATTACCATGTAAACGTTCAGCCACACAGTGGATCTCAGGCCAACTTTGCTGCATATAAGGCAATCTTAAATCCCGGTGACACTATTCTTTCATTGACTTTGGATAACGGCGGTCACCTGACTCACGGTTCATCTGTAAACTTCAGCGGAAAGCTTTATAACATGGAATTCTATGATGTAGATGCAAACGGATTTATCGACATGGAAGACGTTAGAAGGAAGGCTCTTGAGATTAAGCCTAAGCTTATCTTAACAGGTGCAAGTGCTTACTCAAGAATCATTGACTTCCCTAAGTTTGCTGAAATCGCTAAGGAGGTTGGCGCTTACTTCATGGTTGACATGGCTCACATCGCCGGTCTGGTTGCCGGTGGAGCTCATCCGTCACCATTCGGATATGCTGACATCATTACAACTACAACTCATAAGACTTTGAGAGGTCCAAGAGGCGGTCTGATTTTCGCAAGACCTGAGCTTGCAAAGAAGGTTGACAGTGCTGTGTTCCCTTATGCACAGGGCGGTCCTCTAGAGCACATCATCGCCGGTAAGGCTGTATGTGCGGAAGAAGCTCTTAAGCCTGAATACAAGGAATATGCTCATCAGGTTGTTGCCAACTGTGCCGCATTCTGTGACGAATTCCTGAAGATGGGTTATGACGTTGTAACAGGCGGAACTGATAATCATCTGTTCCTTCTTGATCTGTCAAAGTTCCCGTTCAGCGGAAAGGA
>JBJESZ010000067.1:0-38984 GCA_051883055.1 Emergencia sp. | reverse complement strand
CTGGTAAAGTATCTGACAAAGTATATTCCTAACAATGAGAGAACTATTTCTATAGAGGACAGTTTTGAACTGAGGCTGGCGGCGATAAACCCGGAGCTTGACTGCGTTGAAATGAAAGCGTCAGAGGGTTTTGACTATACCAGGTGCATAAAGAGTTCTCTACGGCAGCTGTGCAGATGGCTGCTTTTGTCTGAGTCAAGAAGCAGGGAGGTGGCATCGCTACTTGAGGCGGCATCTACAGGATGTATATGTCTGACTACCATTCATTCGGATGATGTGAGAAAGCTTCCCGACAGAATTCAGAACATGATCGGACGAGAGGGCGGCGAGAAAATCAACGATATATACAATTTTTTTGATATAGGAATCAAGGTCAGCGTGGAAAAACGAGAGGATGGGATATACAGGAGAATTGATCAGATCTGTGCTTTTGACAGGGAGGGTGATGCTAACGTGATAAGGATGATTTATGATGACGGAGGGTTTACCGGTGCGGGACTTCCGAAGAATATACGGAAGAAGCTTATGCAGTCGGGGCAGACTGATCCGCTTGTCGAATTGGAGGTGGGCGTTTGAACAGGATAAGGCAGGCTTTTAAATATGTTTCTTACAGGCAGCTGTCGCGGACGATAGCGGGATACGGATACGAGTATTCTATCAAAACTCACCTGTCTGCAGTTGCTCTTTCACTTTTCACAATGACTGTGGCAGGGCTGCTGTTCTATCTGGAAATTGGAAAAATAGCTGTTTTAGGTGCTGTCGCTGTAATGGTTACCGGAGTCATCGTTATTTCCCAGTTTGCATATATGGCTAATAACGACAGGTTTGAGGCACTTGCAAACTATATGGAGATGATGATTTTATGCTTTAAACGAAGCCCTAAAATACTCAGCGCACTGGAGCAGACACTGGATTATGTGCGCGAGAACAGGGATATGGCACGAGTACTTGAGGAGGCGATAAGCATAATTACGGGAGATACCGAATCAGAAAACGTTTACAGGAAAGCATTTGACGTAATTGAAGCAGAGTTTCCGTGCAGCAGACTTCATACACTTCACAGCTTTTTACTGAGCGTGGAGCTGGAGTCGAGTGTGGATTATCAGGACAGTATGGACAATCTGTATTTTGATATAAGGTCGTGGATTACGAGAGCCTATCAGTATCAGGGGGAACTTAAGAACCTGAAACGAAAGATTTCCATTATTCTGTTTCTTTCAATCGGCATTGCCGGATATTTTGCAAGACTGCTTCACAAGGCGGAGACAAGCATGCCGACCGGATGTAAGGATATGATAACAGGAAGTGTTGTGTTTCAGTCGGCAACACTGATATATCTTCTGCTCTTTATTCTGCTTTATGCTGTTTTGCAGTCCAGGGTAAACGGACAGTGGCTGGTAAATGATATGTCGGCGGGAGATGATGTGAAAATAGGAAAGTATATCTGCTATGTAGACGGTTTTGATGAAAAGAGGGAGCGAAGGAAAGCGCTGACTGCCGCATTGATATGCATGCCTCTGGCGGTGATGGGAATAGGTATGAAGAGTGCCCTGGTGGCAGGAGCAGGCGTTATTCTTGCTGTTATCTGCCTGATGAAGCCGTCTGTAAGCTACAGGTCGAGAAAGAAGGCTGTTGAGAAGGTGCTGGTGAGAGAGTTTCCCATGTGGCTGAGGGAAATCTCTGTTAGGCTGAATAATATGATAGTCGTCAGGGCTGTAGAGGAGTCAATTGAGGATTCTGCGCCGGTTCTGAGAGGATTTCTGGAAAGGTTTATCGAGGAGACCGGAAAAGACCCCACTTCTATCAGACCGTATAATGAGTTTCTTGGCAACTACAGTGCGGCTGAGCTGTCCACTGCGTTCAAGACACTGTACGCGGTTCAAACCTTATCAAAGGAGGACTCTAAGAAATACGTCAATGACCTGATTGAGAGGAATCAGGTGCTTATAGAAAAGGCCGAAAGGATGCGTAACGAGGACAGCCTTGCAGGAATAACCTTCATATCTCTTATGCCTATGCTTCTTATGAGTTTTAAGCTGATACTGGATATGGGGCTTCTGATAGCAGGGTTTATGTCGTTCAGTAAGGGGATTGTGTAAAGATGAAAGAATATGTTGAGGACTATGGAGAATTCTTGATTCTCTTTTTATTTTGCTCGCCGATAGCGACGGGACTGTTTTATCTGGCTGATACAGTAACACAGATTATTTAGAAGGGTAACCGGTGATTAATATGAGAGGGATTTTTGGAGAGTATGGAATTTATATTGTAGAACTGATTATGGGCAGTACAGCGTTTGGCCTGATAGTCCTGACGCTTGGCAAGCTTCAGCCTGTGGTTGAAGAAGGTCTCATCAGACTTATGGGAGGCTGAAAATGAAGGCTTTGATAGAAGAGGCAGCTTTGATTGCCGTTTATGTGATTATTGGAGCAGCCCTTATAGGCGCCGTCGTTATGTTTACCATAACAGATAATACGTCTATTGAACAGCTTCCTGAGGAACATGTTGTTACTTCAGTTAATCCAAGGTTTACAGAATGCACACCACCCCTGCTGGAGGTGGATCCGATGATATACGTGAGAAAGGGAGACACCTTTAATCCGCTTGCATTTGTAACAAAGGCGGAGGACAGTACGGGAGGCGACCTGAAAAGCCGGATTCGAATTTATACGAGAAGTGGAGAATATGTTCCGGAAAGCATAGATACCTCCCTGGTTGGAAACCACAGGATAAGGTATGCGGTTCAGGACAGCAGCGGGCTGTGGGCATGGTCCGAAAGTGTAGTCGAGGTACGGGAATAGAAGAAAGGAGGGGCTTCTTTGAAATCAGTAATACCTACCGTTATCATTATTTTAGGAGTTACAGTAATGACCTGCATTGCAGTATGCCTGATTTCTTTTCAGCTTCAGATAACCGGTGCAAGGGAGTTTCATTCGGGGTGCATAGACAGCATAGAGGCAAGCTATGGAAATCCGGATGTAATAAGTGAATGTATAAGCTCTGCCAGCGAAAAAGGATATACGCTGCAGGTTATAAACCAGGGAATGTATGATGATCGTCCCTGCTATAAGGTGGTACTCAAATATAATGCAAGAGTGCTGCTTTTTAATTTTGACCAGGATTCGCAGCTCGAAGGCTTTGCCAGATGAAGCACGGGTACAGAGTCAGGTATTATTCAGAGTATAAACGGGGTTGGCAGCGCCCGTGTTTATATATAAATCACACAATTTTTTAAGAAAAAGAAAGGATAATGGGATATGAAAAGTTTTTTAGAGGAATATGGATTAATAATCGTTGCGGCAATTGTTGTACTTGCGGTAATTGTATTTGCTTCACAGTTCAGTGACAAGATTGTGGATGCAATAGGTGATCTGATTGACACATTCACAAATCAGACAAACGGAATTCTGACACCACCTGCCGGTGGCGGCGGTGCAGGCGCATAAAATATACAATGAATTATCAGCTGCCGTTAATTCTTGCAGGGGGAGAAATCTCCCTGCTGTATTTTTAATGCAGGAAAAGTTAACGAGAGGAGGCATGTAAGTCATGAAGAAAAGGACAGCCGTCAATTTTTTTGCTTTTTTTTGCCTTTTGGCTTTACTGGCTGTTTTTACTGCAGGGACGATCTGCAGCAATGTCTACGGGGCGGAAAAGCAGCCGGGTGAAATTATAAAGGGAAAGCTTTACTACCAGAAGCCCGGTAGTAATATTAAAGGCTGTGATGTAGTCACATATATTGAACTGGGTATGTTTCCGTACGGAATGGGTGTGCAGACACCTTCCGGAACGGCTGTTAATGTGAATACGCTAATACCCAACAGCAGGATAAAGTATAAGTTTCACAGAGATGACAGGATGTTTACACTGATTGAGGAAAAGGATCCGTCATCTATCGGATATAATGATCCGACACGAAATGGAATACAGATAAAGAAGGCCGGCAAAATTGTCGTTACTGTAACCAAGCCGGCAACCAGAACAGAGGAGGAGATTACTGAGGATGTGACTATTACTGTTGTGGACAAGCGATGGCCGACGAAAATTACAGGAGTAAAGTCAAAGTATGTAAAGAAATACCGGGATAAGGCTTTTACATTGAACGCAAAGTGCTGGAATTACAGTTACGGTCTGAAAAGATATGTGAGCTATGAGGGGTGGAATAAGCTGGTAAAAAAGGGGGATGCTCTTGCTCAGGAGTTATACCGCTATCCAAGCTTTAAGTCGAGCAACCCGAAGGTAGCTACCGTTGACTCAAAGGGAAGAGTGAGATTTCACAAACGTGGAAAGACTGTAATTACAATAAAGGTTCGTCTGCAAAAACAGTATAACTGGGGTGACATAGACGGTGATCCGGGCAGATACAGAAACATTCCCGCAACAAGAAAAGTTACTGTTATCGTCAAGTGATGGGGGACTGTATGAGGAAGCTTATTGAAAAAAGGAAAAAGCATCTTGGAGTTTTGATGATACTGATTTTTATCCTGCAGCTGATGACGCCGTGGAATGTGTCGGCGGCGGTGCTGACTTCGTCGTCTGATGAGCCGCAGTACCCCATAGAGGAAGCGGTTGATGGCTGGCGTAACATGTCAGATGAGGAACTGAACCGGTACTTCGATAATAACGGCGGCATGGCAATATCATACTTCCTTTACAGTCTGAGTCCGGCTGAAAGGAGAGAGATTCTTTTAAGAGACACTGCACTGACTCGAGAAACAGAGTACGAGAGCGGTTTAGGTGTGAAACGGAAGATGCCGTACTACAGGTACGTGGAAACGGTTTTTCCCGAGGTTATGCCACTTGCAAGCTATTCAAAGGCCTCAGGGTACTGTTATTTCAAGTTTAAGTATGACGGGAGCTACGTTACATATAAGGTAGAGTTCACTATAAACAGCTCCTACGTAAGCAAGGCGGATGGAAGCTCAGCTGTTCCATATACGATTGCGGTGACAACCACCAGCGGAAGCAGTGCGTCCCTGAAGAGCACCTTAAACGCGACTATTTCCAAGAATTCCACATATTCGAACATGCAGAAGGCTTTGACACCGAATTCAAGCGAGGGGATTGCAAGCACAGCAGAATACAGCTCATCTCTGGGACAGACCATATACAAGACGAAAATCTGGCAGGTCTTTGTTCTCAGCATCAGGTATAACAAGCCGGCATATACCTACGCTACCTCAGAAACGACAAACACGGTAACATCGCCACGAGCCCAGAGATTCAATCTGAAAAGCTATAACTGGCAGAATACCAATGCATCGACTCTGGATAAAGGTGTATATCACAGTTCTCATACCGAGACTGTAACCTCTCAGGTTAATATGAGAAATGCGGGTATTCAGATAAGCACGGAGAGCGGTGCAAAGAATGCGACAATGACCATAAGCTTCGAGCATCCGGAGCTGAACATAAATTATAATAAGAACTCTGCTTCTGCCTCGGGAACAAGCCCGGTTTCAGGGACAAGACCATATGACGGAACAAGCAGAAAGCTGAAGACTGTTCTCAGTGACTGTGGTTTTTCGTGGTCAGGTCATTACATTACTGCATCTGAAGCATGGAAAAACAGCGGAACATACTGGTCATCATCAAGTCCGGGATACAGAGCAGATGAAATTCAGGACTTTACGGATGGAACATATTTTACATCTAAGTCGAAAGTTCTATATGCTAACTGGAAGGTAAGTTCCGGAGGGACGACTACAGATCCCGATCCGACACCTGACCCAGCGCCTGATCCGACTCCGTCAACTGATTTTACAATCTATTACAACGCCAACGGAGGAACAGGAGCTCCGGGTGCAACAACAATAACAGGTTCGGGAGATATTTCCAGTACAACGCCGACCCGCTCCGGGTACAACTTTATCGGCTGGTCCAGAGGTTCATCCGTTACGAGTCCAAGAATATCCTATACGGGAATAACAGCTGCGGATGGCACAACCTCTAAGACAACAATGCCCTCGTGGGGAAAAACCGAGTACGAAAACGCACTTGGGACAACCATAGGCTCTACTTTGACGCTTTACGCACAGTGGGAATCAGACGGATCTTCCGGAGGTTCGACCGGCGAAGGATTCTGGATATTCTTTGATGCTAACGGCGGTACCGGCGGTCCGGATTATGTAAGAACAACAGGCGCTACAGATATCCCGTCAACAGTTCCGACCAGAGAGGGGTACAGGTTTATGGGCTGGGGTGCCACACAAAACTGGTGTACGCAGCGAATTATATATTCTGGTGGTAAAACTGCCAGGGATGGTACAACAGCAAGGACGACCGGGACATGGACAAAGTCTCAATATGAGCTTTATTCCGGCATGACATTCTATAACATATCAAGCGGTCCGGACGATGAATATCCATATGCAGGTTTCCTTTATGCACAGTGGGAAGAAAATGAAAACGAACCTCCGGTGATTACTGCACCTGACAGAGTATTCTTTCTTCATGAGACCGTAGATCTTGAGGAGCTTTTGAAGAAGGTTACTGTATCCGACAAGGAGGATGGAACTATAGCCTCATCGAATTATAAGGAACTGAATATTAACAGGCTTAACGAAGACGGAACAAAAACCTCTGTAACGCTGGGAAGTGATGATTTTCTCGATACATCGGATTCGAAGCTGAAGTACGAGGTCAAGGTAAAGTATGAGGATTCGGGTAAAGCGGCTGCAGAAAAGACGTTTAACGTTACGATTGCTGCAGCAACTGCACCGAATAAAAAAAGGTCATATCCGAGATTCATCAGCCTGGAGATGATTGAAACTCTTGATTCAGATTCTATATGGAGAAAGAACAATGAGTACAGAAATCTGCTTCTGGAATCGCTGAACAGAACTGAACCGGTCAGGTCGTATGAAGTGGACATTAAAAAGGAGGCGTGATGCCTCCTTTTTGTCGTTCCCGGACATTTTACGTTCCCGGACTTTCCGCTACTGAACCTTCACCCTGCTGTATTCTCCGTAAAGAACCTCACCGCAGGACTTCTTGTATCCGCGCACCCTCACATACTTACAAGCTTTATAGTCTTCTTTTGAAATCTTGAAGGTCTTAGACCCTGAAGAGGATTTCGCCGATTTGCCTCTTGCAATTACCCGGCTGAAGGATGATGTGGGGCTGAATTCTATTTCATAGCCTGAGCATCCGCTGCTGCTGTTCCAGCTGACAATAACGCTGTCAGGAGATTTCTTTACCGCAGACAGACCTGTGAGCTTCGCCGGATGAATGTATACCTTTATACGCTGCTGAGAGCTTTGATAAAGGTCAGTATCCGGCGTGGCAACCGTAACCTTTGCGATACCGGTACCTTTGATTGCCGCAAGGCCGGAGGCTTTTGCAACAGAAAGCACCTTCGAGCTTGAAGAGGAGCATTTGATGGAAACTCCGTCGGGAAGGGATTTCACCACTGAGAAGTCGGCATCCCCAAAAGTTTTCTTTATGGTGTCGGGTAAACCCAGCTTGGGAACCTCTTTTTCCTTGAATCTCGCCGTGATATTCAGGGATTTTTTGGGAAGCGTGTAAACCGTCTCCTGTCCCATTACGGAATACCGGGACGTGTTATACAGTGCTTTCACATATTTTTTTACCATTTCCCCATACAACGGCTTAGTTACCATGGTTGCAGGAACATCTCCGAATGCCGGGTAATGAGTATAAACATAGGTTCCGCCAACCTTGACGCGCAGAATGTCCATTTTTATGCCTTTCAGAGCAACCTTCTTTCCGCTGCTGTCGAAGAAACCTTCAAAGAGCGCCTTATCTCCCGGCTGAACGATTATTCCCCGGTCCACAAGAGAAGAAAGAGAATAGGTCTTGCCTGATGTTATTCTGCATGCGGAGCTGAACTCTTTGTGGGAGTCAATGTGGCAGGCCTCCAGTCTTGGACCTACACTGAAATAAAGCTCTCCGTCTCCGCTTATGCTGAATTTCGCATCATGGGACAGTGAGGCTGCGCTCACGTTATCAAAACCCACAAGGACAATCGTAATCAGAGCTATGAGCAGGACACATGTTTTCTTCTGAAATCCTATTCTTTTGTTTCCGGTCATCTTATACCACCTTTCTGACAGGCCGCACCAGAAATAAAAAGATAAAACCGGACTGGAAGTAAATGTAAATCTAATTATAAAAGCCCTGTTTGGGGAAAACAAGGCTTTTTAAAAATTACCATATTAAAATTTTAAACGAGAAATTTTTAAGCGAGATTTGAACAGAACAATACCTCATGGAATCAGCCCGGCATACTGCGCAGAAACGCCAGCAGAAAGGCGTTGATTTCCATAGGATTGATTCTTCCGTTGTCGTTAACAACAAGATAGCCGTTGGTCACTGCCGGGTAGTTTTCGATTTCAATGATCCCGTCACCGAGAATCAGTCCGGCATCAAAGTAAAGTGCACCCGCTTCAACTTCGCATGGAATTATTATTTCCGCATCACCCGAAGATCTGTCCATAATAAGAGAGTAGGGACGATCCATTGTCGGAAAGGATATGTAGTCGGCGGGGGCAGTTCTCTGTTTAGCCATGACGTGAAGCTCACGTCCTTTCAGCGTTATCTTTTCAATATTCAGATTGCCTGCCGGAAATCCCAGCCTGAACATGGCACCGTGAAAGTCAGTGGATGCGATGACAGGGAGTAGCTTGTAAAGCTGAATCAGATCGTCGTGGTTGTGGAGAAGAATCCTGCGCTCCAGGTCAAAGGACTTTGTCTCCATATACAGTTCGTACAGCCTGACGCTCTCACCTCCCGAAATCTCATCGTCTCTGGTGTCAGCCAGTCCCATATATCTTTCCACACTTTTCTGACTCAGGCTTGGAAGTACCTCTCTGAGGTTCGAATGGCCGTTTACAACGAGGTAAAGGTCAAGGTCATATAAATTGTCAGGAAAGACAAGTCCGTGCTTCTGGGCGCGTTTCTGCATGAATGGAATGTCGAAATGTCTGCCATTGTATGTCAGAATGAAATCAGCCTCGCCGAGAAGTTCTATAGTCCTGCTTATTAGCTCCCTTTCATCGGCAGGCTTATCGGCAAAGAGCTGGATAACCTTTCCCTCATCGCCATATCCGGGATAGAAAAGCATTCCGGATATAATGACCTTGCAGTTTGATGGTATCAGGCCTGTAGTTTCAATATCAAATACCGCAAAGCTTTTTTTACCAAAATACATGGTAAAAATTTTAGAAGAGTATTTATTCAGTTTTATGGTTTTTTCGATAGTTTTCATAATACCTCCGAATATGCCGCTAAAAAACAAAATAGACCGCAGGGGTGCAGTCTACTTTGTTCAAAAGGGGTATTGGGATTAGAGATTATTGAGGCTATCAGGGGGATAACCTCAAGTAAATTATACAAAACTTAGTTGAAAAATGCAATAATAAAAATCAAAAAAACAAATATTGTCGGAAACTTTTTATACAAAATGGTTTACACCCTTGTTATAATTTTCCCATAGAGATTATTGTTTACATACAAGAGGAGGAATCAGAAATGGAAATCTTAAAAGTATCAGCAAAATCGAACCCTAATTCGGTAGCAGGGGCATTAGCAGGAGTTTTAAGAGAAAAAGGGGGAGCCGAAATTCAGGCAATAGGTGCCGGTGCATTAAATCAGGCTATCAAAGCTACCGCAATCGCAAGGGGTTTTGTTGCTCCGGGCGGAATCGATCTGGTATGCGTTCCCGCATTTACAGATATTGAAATAGAGGGGGAGGAACGAACAGCGATAAAGCTTATAGTTGAGCCTAGATAAATCAAAAGGGAATAAAAATTATCATCAACCAATACGAACGCAGAACTTTCAATTTCGGACACTTTCGGATATGAACTTCTGCGTTCTTTTTTGTCTAAATAAGTTGATATGAAATACCGATTTCGGTATAATTTAAAGATAAACAGGAACACTCAGACGAGAAAAGAGGTAGGAGTTTTGACATTTGAAGAAAAAGTTTTAGATTCTGAAATGATATATGAAGGTGCGATCTTAAACCTTAGAAGAGATAAAGTTACTGTGAAGACCGGCACTGCCTACAGGGAAATTGTAGAGCATAACGGTGGTGCGGTGATCGTGGCTGTTACTGATGACGGTAAGGTGGTTATGGTAAAGCAGTACAGAGCATCCACGCGAAGAAATATGCTGGAGCTGCCGGCGGGAAAAATAGACAAGGGCGAGGATCCCATGGCCGCTGCTATAAGAGAGCTTAAGGAGGAAACAGGATACACACCTGGAAAGACCGTACACCTTATCAGCTCATATCCAAGTGTAGGCTATACGGAGGAGATGCTTCATATTTATCTCTGCACTGAACTTGAGCCGGGAGAGACACACTTCGACGAAAATGAGGCCCTTGACATTATGGAATACGAATTTGACACCCTGATGGAAATGATTCGCAATGGAGAGCTTAAGGACGGCAAGACACAGCTGGGTCTACTGATGGCAAAGCAGGTTCTGGGGCTGTAGAACTCAGGACAGAATAAGACTTTAGAAGACAAACTGCATCAGGATGACTTCCACAAGGCTGGAGGCTGCAAGAACTCCCAGACATGTCAGATAACGCCTGTACCTTTGAGGTCTGCCGGTATCAAAACCCACTAGAAGCAGATAGGCGTAGACAGGAATTTTTATCAGGCTTCGGGGCAGGAGCATCGCCGAACATACGAGAAGGCCCTGTACAGTCATGAGGTGAGCCGCCGTAAAGCCGAGAACGTATGCCTTGTATGCGATAATGAGGAAATTTAAGGGTAGAAGCAGAGTGCTTTGGGCAAAGATGAAAAAAGCAAGAACGGTCAAAACGTCGCTTTTAAGATATGATACAAGATCTTGAAAGAATCCGCCGCAGGTATAGCCGGAAACAGAGTCCAGAACCGAGCCGGACGGAAGAGCAATCCTTGTAAATATCCCTGCAGAAAAAAGAGCAATCAGAATGGCCGCTGACGCGAGTATAAGTTTTTTGTTCATAATCAGACTCCTTTACCTTTTTATAGATATGTACGAGCTTAGAATATATGAGGGGAAAAAATGGAGATAAAACAGTTTATCGACTATTTGAAAAATGAAAAAAAGACATCCGCTAATACATGTGATGCCTATAGCCGTGATCTTACGGCTTTCAGTGCTTATTTACAGGAGCGGGGTGTGATAAATATAAATGATGCCGGCTCAGCCGATGTGGCTGCGTATATGATGGCTTTGAAAAACGAAGGAAAAACCAGAGCCACTGCAAACAGAAAGCTGTCTTCAATAAGAAGCTACTATAAATATATGCAGAAGCTGGGAAAGATTCAGGAAAATCCTACGGAGGATATTAAATCTCCGCGCATAGAGAGAAAAGAACTTGAATACCTGACGGTGGAAGAGGTTGAACGACTGCTGGAGACACCGGACGATTCTGTTAAGGGAATCAGAGACAGGGCCATTCTTGAGGTAATGTATGCGACAGGAATCAGAGTTTCAGAACTGATTGAGCTGAAGCTGCGTGACGTTAACTTCAGGATGGGGTTCATTACCTGCAACGGAGAGCACGGAAGGGCGAGAATCGTACCTATGGGCGGAATTGCAAGACGCGCCCTCGATGAATACATGCTGAACAGCCGCGGAAGATTCATGGAGGGAAAGGATGAGAAAAATCCTGAAGGTCCGCTGTTTGTCAATTATCAGGGTGAGGCGTTCTCACGACAGGGTCTGTGGAAGGTTCTGAAGAAATACGGAGAGCTGAGCGGTCTGGAGGGCAAGCTGACGCCGCACATTCTGCGCACAAGCTTTGGAGTACATATGGTTCAGAACGGGGCAGACCTGAAATCTCTGCAGGAGCTCATGGGTAACGAGGATATTATGGCTATGGAAATATTCCTGAGCGTAACCAAAAACAGGATAAAAGACGTCTATGACAGAACACATCCAAGGGCATAGAAGAAGCTTCGGACAGGAACATAAAAAATATAAAAAAAGACTTGCATATGCCGGTATGATGTGGTAAAATCTATGCGTTGTCAATACGGGCGGTCCTCTGCGCAGGAGATTGAGACCTGGAGCAAGAACGTCTTGGAGGGAAGGAGGATACTATACAATGAATATTTTAGATTCAGTTGCACAGGATTATCTAAAGAAAGAAATCCCTGCTTTTAACGTTGGAGATACTGTAAGAGTACACGTTAAAATTAAAGAAGGAAACAGAGAAAGAATTCAGACATTTGAAGGTTTTGTACTTAAGAGACAGAACGGCGGAATCGCTGAAACTTTCACAGTAAGAAAAATTTCTTCAGGAGTTGGAGTTGAAAAGACTTTCCCACTTCACTCACCATGGGTTGAGAAGATTGAAGTGGTTAGAGAAGGTAGCGTAAGAAGAGCTAGACTTCACTACATGAGAGGAAGAACAGGAAAAGCTGCTAAAATTAAGAGCAAATAATCTAAATTTAAGCAAAAACCAGAGGATTGCATATGCGCAGTCCTCTTTTTTCATTATGCAGGAAATATCGATTTTTCGATATTTCAGGAATACAAAGATGAGTAACTTTAGAAGAGGGTATCTTTGATATGATGCTATCACGATGGTCATAAATCGAAGATTTACAATTATAAAGTATCATCATGGTAGGGGCCGTGGCAGTAATAAGCGGCAGTGGCTCAGAAGCTGATTGCTATTACCATATAATAGCACGAACATAAACCATAATTAGACATAACTTATATTTTTTTACAATCAATATATTTACATTATATGCATTTTATTACATATTTCGACTGTTTTTGAGCCGTCAGATGAAAAATAGTGCGTAATATCTGAGGCCTGTGGTACTTTAGGCTTCAAAAAACGCGAAATATTCCACATCTGATAGAAAGAAAAGCGTCAGTTTCCATTTGCCAATTCTGGCAACTGCCTTCATTTTAATTCCATTATGTGGTAATGTATTCGTAATATAGAAATACGTAATAGACGAACTCAAAAGGAGGAAGAACATGAAAATCATGAAAAGAATGTTATCAATTACAATTGCTCTTGCTATGATAATTGCATGTATACCTTTTTCAACTGTAGCAGCGGCAGAGGAAGATGCAGCACAGAAGGACTATATCGACATTACAATTGATGGCGTTGCCTATAATGGAGTCACCGGCGGCTCAGAGCTTATCATCGGAGATGTTGACCCGGAAAAGGCTGACATAAAAATCTTAACCTACAATGGAAATGCGCTTCAGAATGTAGGTACTAAGTCAGGTGTATTAGATGACCAGGGACGTACAGTGCTTGAAACCAAAATTGATGAGATAGGAGAAGGTTGCTGGCAGATAAGATTCTGTTATCACACAATAGATGATCCAAATGAATCGAATAAAGCATTATTGGAACCAGGTCAGACAATTTTATTTGATATTACAGGCATTACATTCAAAGCCAGCACAAATTCAACTGTTAAACCTGTGACTGTCAAGGCTCCTGCAGTAACTAACCTGAAGGCAGTAGGAGCAAAGAAAGCTCTAAAGCTTACATGGAAGAGCAATAAATGCAGCAGCTACATAGTTGAGTACTCTGTAAACTCTAACTTCAAAAACGCAAAGAGCAAGACAGTTACAGCAAAAAGCTGCACAATCAAGAATCTGAAAGCAGGGAAAAAATACTACGTTAGAGTTCGTTCGGTTGTAAAATATACTGATTCTCTGGGCAACAAAAAGACAGTAAAGAGTGCATGGAAGAAAGTCAGCTGCAAAACCAAATAGTATCTAAATAGTATATTGTATTCCGGGGCAAAGACCCCGGAATTTTCATTTACAAAAAAATGCAGACTTGGTATAATATTAGAGATTGGGATTAACTGAGAGGAGCTGATTTAAATAGGTAATTTAGATAACATCAACTGGTATCCGGGTCATATGAAGAAGACCCGTGAACTGATAGCCGCAAATCTTAAGATGGTTGACCTTGTCATCGAGGTCATTGATGCGAGAATTCCGTCATCCAGCAGAAATCCGATTATTGACGAGCTGGTAAGCGGCAAGAAGAGAATCGTAATCCTTAACAAGAGCGACCTTTCTGATGGGAAGGAAAACGAAAGGTGGGCTGAACACTTCAGAAAGCAAGGCAATCTGGTTCTGGCAATGAACTGCATGACCGGAACGGGAGTAAATCAGCTGTACAAGCTTCTCAATAAGGAACAGGAAGAAAAAAACAGCGGTCAGCTGAGAAACAGGCCGCTTAGAATGATGATTGTAGGCGTTCCAAACGTTGGAAAATCATCACTGATAAATAGAATGACGGGCAAGAAGAGTGCCCAGACCGGTGACAGACCGGGCGTTACTAAGGGAAAGCAGTGGCTTGCACTTAAAAATGGAATGCAGCTTCTGGATACTCCGGGAATTCTGTGGCCGAAGTTTGAGGATCCAAAGGTTGGACTGAACCTGGCCTTCTGCGGCTCAATCAAAGACGAAATAATGGACACAGCAGATCTGGCGCTTGAGCTTATCGGAGTCCTGGGAAATGATTATCCTGAGCTTCTGATGGAAAGATACAAGCTGGAAGAAATCAATGAAATGCCCCTTGAAAATATGGAGGAAATCGCCCGCAGGAGGGGATTCATTCTTCCGGGCAAGCGCATTGATTATGAGAGATGCGGAAGAACCGTTCTGGACGAGTTCAGAGGCGGCAAAATCGGTAACATCACTCTTGAACGGCTATAGTCAGCCAGGGCTAAACGCGAAAGGTGAAGTCGGTTGATCTGGAGATAGCCGGTCGATCGGGCAAAGGAAGGTGAAGCTATGGCAAGAATGACAAAAGCAGAAAAAGAAATCTATCTGAAACAGCGCCTTGTGGAGATGCAGGAATACGAAAATGATCTGAAAGATAAAGGATACAGGTTCATCGCAGGTGTTGACGAGGTGGGCAGAGGTCCGCTTGCAGGTCCGGTTGTTACAGCAGCGGTGGTGCTGCCTGACGGTTTTGATGTTCTGGGGGTTGACGACTCCAAGAAACTGACGGAAAAAAAGAGGGAAGCACTCTACGACATTATTCTGGAGAAGGCGGTCTGCTACGGCATAGGCATTAGGGACAACAACGTCATAGACGAGGTGAACATTCTCCAGGCAACAAAGCTGGCAATGCAGGAAGCCATTGAGAATGCGGATAAGATGCTTAGAGAGAAGACAGGCGATTCAATCGACTATGTTCTTTTCGATGCGATGAAGATAGATGCGGTTGAGAAACCTCAGATGTCGCTGATCAAGGGAGACAACAGGAGTTTGTCCATTGCCGCGGCATCGATTGTGGCCAAGGTGACGAGAGACAGAATGATGGTGGATTATCATAAGGTGTATCCGTATTACGGCTTTGACAGCAATAAAGGCTACGGCACCAAGACCCACTATGAGGGGCTGGAAAGCCACGGAGTGACACCGATACACAGGAAAAGTTTTTTGAACAGTTTTTTCAATAAGTAAGTTGTATGTAAGTTGACATAAAAGAAAGGGAGACAAAGATGGAAGTAAAAAGTGACATTCAGATTGCCCAGGAAGTGGAAATGAGCAATATCAGAGAGATTGCACACGCTGCGGGAATCGACGAGAAGTACGTGGAAATGTACGGAAACTACAAGGCAAAGATTGACTACAAGCTGCTTGATGACATGGCAGACGTTCCTGACGGAAAGCTGGTGCTTGTAACTGCAATCTCACCTACACCTGCCGGCGAGGGTAAGACGACTACATCTGTAGGACTTGCAGATGCGCTTCACAAGAAGGGTGTAAACGTAATGGCAGCACTTCGTGAACCTTCACTGGGACCTGTTTTCGGTGTAAAGGGCGGAGCAACAGGGGGCGGATATTCCCAGGTTGTTCCGATGGAGGACATCAACCTTCACTTTACAGGTGACTTCCATGCAATCGGTGCAGCAAACAACCTTATCGCCGCTATGCTGGACAACCACATTCAGCAGGGCAACGAGCTCAACATAGATCCAAGATCAATCACATGGAAGAGAGCTGTTGACATGAACGACAGACAGCTCAGAAGAATTGTTGACGGACTGGGCGGCAAGATGAGCGGTATGCCTAGAGAAGACGGTTTCGAGATCACTGTAGCCAGCGAAATCATGGCTATCCTGTGTCTGTCCAGAGACATTGAAGATCTGAAGGAAAAGATTGCAAACGTAATCCTGGGATATACATACTCCGGAGCTCCTGTTACAGTAAGAGACATCAAAGCTCAGGGAGCGGCGGCAGCGCTTCTTAAGGATGCTCTTAAGCCAAATCTTGTTCAGACTCTGGAAAAGACTCCTGCCTTCGTTCACGGCGGACCTTTCGCAAACATCGCTCATGGATGCAACTCCATCATGGCAACCAGAATGGCTCTGAAGCTGGCAGATGTGGTAGTAACAGAAGCAGGTTTTGCGGCAGACCTTGGTGCTGAAAAGTTTGTAGACATCAAGTGCCGTAAGGCAGGTCTGACTCCGTCAGCATGTGTAATCGTTGCAACAGTCAGAGCACTTAAATATCACGGCGGAGTTAAAAAGGAAAACCTGAATGAAGAGAATCTTGTGGCTCTGGAAAAAGGCCTTCCTAATCTGCTTCAGCATGTAGAAAACGTAACAAAGAACTTCGGCCTTCCTGCAGTAGTTGCAATCAATGAATTCCCAAGCGATACAGAGGCAGAAATCAAGCTTGTAGAAGAAAAGTGCCATAACCTGGGTGTAAACGTTGTACTCAGCCAGGTATGGGGAAAAGGCGGAGAAGGCGGACTTGCCCTTGCCGAAGAGGTTCTCAGACTCTGCGAAACAGAAAACAACTTCAAGTTTGTATATCCTCTTGATATTCCGATTAAGGAAAAGATTGAGATGATTGCAAAGAAGGTTTACCGTGCAGATGGTGTTATTTTCGAGGCAAATGCCCAGAAGCAGATGGATCAGCTTGAAAAGCTTGGATTCAACAACGTTCCTATCTGCATGGCGAAGACACAGTTCAGCTTCTCAGATAATGCATCACTTCTGGGAGCTCCAAGAGGCTTCAACATTACTGTGACGGATATGAAAATCGATGCAGGCGCAGGCTTCATCGTAGCAAAGACAGGCAACATCATGACAATGCCTGGTCTTCCAAAGGTTCCTGCAGCAGAGAAAATCGACGTGGACAACACAGGAAAGATTACAGGACTGTTCTAACTGATTATAACGGGGTGGCCATGACTAAGGCGGATATGCTGATTGTCAGACGCCCCGTTTGTGTTTTTTTAGCGGAAGGGCGGGCATTCAGAAGGAGACATATATATAAGGAATCCGTAACCTGCACGGGCGGATTCCTTTTACATTTCACGAAAGAAAGTAACATGACACTACAAAAAAATGCAAATCCAAAGTGCCTGAATCAGACATCCTTTGGATTCGCATAAGGAAAAATTATTATTGGTTTTGGAAATTGCGTTAATTAAAGTGTTAATTAGATTCTTGCTGCAATCAGGTCGCCGCATTCCTTAGTGCCTACAAGGGTTTTGCCCTCGGACATGATATCAGTTGTGCGGTAGCCTTCCTTCAGGACTTTTTCAACTGCCTGCTCGATGTCGTCTGCCTCCTGATCCATATCGAAGGAATAACGAAGCATCATAGCTGCTGAAAGAATTGTAGCAATCGGATTTGCAATGTTCTGGCCTGCGATATCAGGAGCGCTACCGTGGCTTGGCTCGTACATACCGAACTTGTCTTCGCGAAGGGAAGCGCTGGACAGCATTCCGATGGAACCTGTAACCATGCTTGCCTCGTCGGAAAGAATATCGCCGAACATGTTTTCTGTAAGTATAACGTCGAACTGCTTAGGGTTCTTGACAAGCTGCATTGCGGCATTGTCTACAAGCATGTGCTCGTATTCAACCTCAGGATAATCCTTTGCAACCTCTTCAACAACCTTTCTCCAGAGCCTGGAGGTGTCAAGAACGTTGGCTTTGTCAACAGAAGTCACTTTCTTTCTGCGCTTCATGGCAATGTCAAAGCCTCTCTTTGCAATTCTTCTGATTTCGGTTTCGCTGTAGCTCATGGAGTCTCTTGCCACCATTTCGCCGTTTTCCTCTTCAGTTGAGCGCTCTCCGAAGTACAGTCCTCCGGTCAGCTCTCTCATAATCATCATATCAAAACCGCCTTCGGTCAGTTCCTCCTTAAGAGGGCAGGCGCCCTTAAGCTCCTCATACAGATAAGCCGGTCTGAGATTTGCGAAAAGGCCTAATTCTTTTCTGATCTTCAGAAGACCTGCCTCAGGTCTGAGCTGAGGTGCAAGCTTATACCACGGTGAAGTTGAAGTGTCTCCGCCGATTGAACCCAGCAGAACGCTGTCGCTTGCTTTTGCAGTTTCAAGAGCCTCGTCGCTCAGAGGAACTCCGTAAGCGTCGATTGAACATCCACCCATAAGAATCTGAGTGTAGTTGAACTTGTGATTATATTTTGCGGCAACAGTATCCAGAACCTTCATGGCTTCTTCAACAATTTCAGGACCGATACCGTCGCCCTTGATTACTGCTATGTTTTTTTCCATTTTTTATCGTTTCCTCTATTTGTTTTTCTTTGCGTTTACGTAGTTTACCAGACCTTCAGCGTCAATCATCTTCTGAAGAAATTCAGGGAAAGGCTGTGACTGGTAAGTCTCGTTCTTTGTAACGTTAGTGATAACGCCTGTTCCGAAGTCAACCTTAACCTCATCGCCGACTTCAATCTTTTCTGCCGCTTCCACACATTCCATAATAGGAAGACCGATGTTGATTGCGTTACGATAGAAGATACGCGCAAAGCTCTTCGCAATGATGCATTTGATTCCTGCAGTCTTCAGGCAAAGAGGAGCGTGCTCTCTGGATGAGCCGCAGCCGAAGTTGTGGCCTGCAACCATTATGTCGCCTTCCTCAACTGTCTGAGCGAAGTCAGGATCGATGTCAACCATGGCATGGCTGGCAAGCTCCTTCGCGTCGAAGGAGTTAAGGTAACGAGCAGGAATAATTACGTCAGTATCAACGTTGTCTTTATATTTGTAAATCTTCATTATAGTTCACCTACCTTTTCAGGGTTAGCAATGTAACCCGCGATTGCACTTGCCGCAGCCACTTCAGGAGAAGCAAGATAGATAAGGGATTCTGTGTCTCCCATACGTCCTACGAAGTTTCTGTTAGTAGTGGAAACACATCTTTCACCCTTTGCCATAACTCCCATGTGTCCGCCCATGCAAGGACCGCAGCTAGGTGTATTGAATGCACAGCCTGCATTGATGAAAATCTCTGCAAGACCCTGCTGGATACATTCAAGGAAAATCTTCTGAGTTGCAGGAACTACCATTACACGGACGTTTCTTGCAACCTGGTGACCCTTAAGAACTGCAGCAGCTCTCTGCAGGTCGGAAAGACGACCGTTGGTACATGAGCCGATAACGACCTGATTGATGTAGATCTTATCCATTTCCTCAATCTCGTCGATTGTGTGTCCGTTGCCCGGAAGGTGAGGGAAGGAAACTGTAGGTCTGATCTCATCAAGTTTAATCTCGATTACATCTTCATATTCAGCATCCTCGTCAGCCTCATAGATTTCATAGGATTTAACTCCGGCTTCCTTCATGTATGCGACAGTCTGATCGTCAACCGGGAAGATACCGTTCTTTGCACCGGCTTCGATAGCCATGTTGGCGATTGTGAAACGGTCATCCATGGTCAGGTTAGCGATGCCGTCGCCGACGAATTCCATTGACTTGTATAATGCACCGTCTACACCGATCTTTGTGATGATGTGAAGGATTACGTCCTTACCGCTTACGTACTTTGAAGGTGCACCTGTCAGAACGAACTTGATTGCGCTCGGCACCTTGAACCAGTTTTCACCTGTAGCCATACCTGTAGCGATGTCAGTAGTACCCACACCTGTCGAGAAAGCACCTAGAGCACCGTATGAGCATGTGTGTGAGTCGGCGCCGATGATGCACTGGCCTGCAGCCACAATTCCTTTTTCAGGAAGAATAGCATGCTCAACTCCGCATTTACCCTGTTCCATGTGGTGAGTAAGTCCCTGAGCTTCAGAGAAATCAAGGATAGCCTTGGAGTTTTCTGCAGATTTGATGTCCTTGTTTGGTGTGAAATGGTCAGGCACAAGAACAACCTTATCCTTGTCGAATACCTTATCTGCCATCTGGTAGAATATAGGCAGCGCCATAGGTCCCGTTATATCGTTTGCCATAACCACATCCAGCTTTGCTTCGATAAGCTGGCCGGCAGTAACGCTGTCCAGACCTGCATGCGCAGCCAGAATTTTCTGTGTCATAGTCATTCCCATCGGAATAGTCCTCCTTTATTTTACGAAGTGAATTTTCTTGTTCATTCTGTTAAGTGCACTTACAAGAGCGTTTACTGACGCAAGGATGATGTCGGCGTGAGTACCGATTCCCCAGTAGTTGTTGCCGTTTGCATCAGCTATGCAGACATACGCCGCAGCCTTGGAGTTGGAATCGGAACTGATAGCGTGTTCTGAATAAGTTACGAACTTGTAGTCAAAGTGATAGTCTGTCTTTCTAAGTGCATTGGATACAGCGTCCAGACGACCGTTTCCTTCTGCTTCCAGATTGTATGTTTTTCCGTCTATGACAGCCCTCATCTTTACAGTCATGCTGTCGGCGTCCTCGCTCTTTGTTGATGAGAAGTGGCTGAAGGTTGCGTCAACGATGTCGATAGGAGTGAAGTCGTTGATGTACTCCTTAGAGAAGGCTTCGAAAATATCTTCAGGCTGAAGCTCTTCGTGGTGCTTGTCGGAGATATCCTTCATCATATATCCCACCTCTGCCATCATAGCCTTAGGCAGAACATAACCGTAGTTACGCTCGATGATGTATGCAACGCCGCCTTTACCGGACTGGCTGTTGATTCTGATTACATCACCGTCATATTCTCTTCCCACATCATGAGGGTCAAGCGGCAGATACGGAACTGTCCATCTGCTCGGATCCGTCTCCTCACGCCATTTCATACCCTTGGAGATAGCATCCTGATGAGAGCCTGAGAATGCTGCGAATACAAGAGCACCGCCGTATGGCTGTCTCGGGCTGACTACCATGTTGGTGTATTCCTCAAAGTGTGCCACAACGTCAGGCATATCGGAGAAGTCAAGCATAGGGTCTACACCGTGAGTATACATGTTCATGGCCAGAGTTACGATGTCAACATTACCTGTTCTCTCACCGTTTCCGAACAGTGTTCCTTCGATTCTGTCGCCTCCGGCAAGGATACCAAGTTCAGCATCAGCTACGCCTGTACCTCTGTCGTTGTGAGGGTGAAGTGATACGATGATGTTCTCTCTGTTGTGCAGGTTCTTGCACATGTATTCAACCTGGTTGGCAAATACATGAGGCATCGACATTTCAACTGTTGCCGGAAGGTTGATAATAACCTTGTTATCCGGTGTAGGTTCCCATACGTCGATTACTGCATTACAGATATCTTTAGCAAACTCCATTTCAGTACCTGTGAAGCTCTCAGGAGAGTACTGGAACCGGAAGTTGGTTTCAGGATATTTGGAAACGTATTCCTTCAGCATTTTAGCTCCGTCCACCGCAATCTTAATGATTTCCTCCTCAGAGGCTCTGAAAACCTGCTGTCTCTGAGCAAAGGAAGTAGAATTATATAAATGAACGATTGCGTTTTTTGCTCCCTTCAGGGCTTCGAAAGTCTTTTCAATAATATGAGCTCTTGACTGAGTCAGAACCTGAACTGTAACATCGTCAGGAATCAGATCGTCTTCTATAAGCTTTCTAAGAAATTCATATTCAGTTTCTGAAGCGGCAGGGAAGCCGACTTCAATTTCTTTAAAGCCGAGCTTAACGAGGTACTGAAAGAAGTCTACTTTTTCTTCTAGACTCATAGGAACGATAAGTGCCTGGTTTCCGTCACGCAGGTCAACGCTGCACCAGATCGGTGCCTTTTCAATATGGTCCTTCTGTGTCCATTCGTATTCGTTTGCTTTCATTGGCGGATTAAAATATCCTACCTTGTACTTGTTGTAATTTTTCATTGTTTTTCATACCTCGCCTAATTATAAATTTTATATATATAATATAAATGAAGACACATTTTTTGTCAAGGGAATAATTTGTGTTGTGAAACAAAAAATGAATTTATTTCTTTGTGAAAATTTCACAAAAATAATTATTGACAATTTTCGGAAAAGGATATATCATAATAACTGCGTAATAACAGAGAGGAGACTTTTGAGACATGAAATTGACAGGATCACAGATTGTTATAGAAGTGCTGCTGGAACAGGGCGTTAACACAGTGTTCGGTTATCCCGGCGGTACTGCCTTAAACATTTATGATGAACTGTATAAGTACAGTGATAAGATTAAGCACGTCCTTACTGCTCACGAACAGGGCGCATGTCACGCCGCTGACGGATATGCGAGAGCAACAGGAAAAACAGGTGTTGTAATGTCTACAAGCGGACCGGGAGCCACTAACCTGGTAACAGGCATTGCGACTGCATATATGGACAGTATTCCTATGGTAGCAATTACAGCTAACGTTCCCGACAATCTGATCGGTCGAGATGCTTTCCAGGAAATCTGCATTACAGGTGTTACAATGCCGATTACAAAGCACAACTTCTTTGTAAACGACATCGACGAGCTTGCAGATACCTTAAGAGAGGCCTTCAGAATTGCAGGAAGCGGAAGAAAGGGTCCGGTTCTTGTTGATATCACCAAGGACGTAACTGCAGATACTACAGAATATGAGAAAAAGAGTCCGGTTGAGCTTTCACCGCTGCCGGTTATCAATATGGAAGACGTTGAGACAATTGCCGCTATGATCAACAAGGCCAAGAAGCCGGTTGCATACATCGGTGGAGGTGTTGTAGCATCAGATGCAGCTGACGAGGTAAGAGCCCTTGTCGACAAGGCAAACATTCCGGTTACATACACTCTGATGGCTGCCGGTGTTGTGGGATACGATCACCCTCACAACCTTGGCATGTTAGGTATGCATGGTTCCATTTCCGCGAACAAAGCTATCAGCCAGGCGGATTTCGTTCTTGCACTGGGCGCAAGATTCAGTGACAGAGTTGCTCTTAATACCAAGAGCTTTGCAAAGAAGGCTGATATCGCAATGGTTGATATCGACAAGAGTGAAATCAACAAGAATGTAACAGTAGATGTAAGCTGCATAGGTGACGTTAAGGACTTCTTGACCAAGCTTTTACCTCTGGTTAATGAGGCTGAGCATCCTGAATGGGATGAGTCCATCATTCAGTGGAAGGAAAAGGAAAAGGTTGTCAAGTCAGAGGGATGCAGACTTCATCCTGCTGAAATCATTGATATCATGTGCGACAAGGCAGAAGATGATACAATCTATGTTACTGATGTAGGCCAGCACCAGATGTGGGCTGCTCAGTACATCAAGCATAATGCCGCTAAGAAGTTCCTTACAAGCGGCGGACTGGGAACTATGGGATTCGGATATGGTGCCGCAATCGGTGCGCAGTTTGCCTGCCCTGATAACAGAGTAATCCATATTACAGGTGACGGTTCCTTCCACATGAACTTAAATGAAGCATGTACTGCTGTAAGCAACAACCTGCCTATCATTACAATTATTATGAACAACCAGGTATTAGGTATGGTTTACCAGTGGCAGACAATCTTCTATGGTAACAGATTTTCAAACACTACTCCGGAAAGAAAAACTGACTTTGTCAAACTGATTGAAGCCTTCGGAGGAACAGGCTACAGAGCAGAAACTCCTGAAGAGTTTGCAGCTGCTATGGACAAGGCTCTTATGGCTGACGGTCCTGTATGGATTGACTGCAGAATTTCAAGAGAGGAAAGAGTTCTTCCTATGATTCCGTCAGGCAAATCTGTTGAAAATATGATTATTGACTAGAGAGGTGCGAGATGTTTAAACCATTGAAGAAAGAAATCGTCAGTGTTCTGGTTGATAACCAGGCAAACGTTCTGACCAGAGTAGTAAGCTTATTCGGAAGAAGAGGATTCAATATCGACTCTTTAACAGTATCAGCTACTAACGATCCAAATTTATCGAGAATCACAATCGTGTTCAGTGCAACTGAACAGAAGATGCAGCAGATTCTTACACAGACTGAGAAGCTTGAGGTTGTAAAGAGCATATACGTTCTTAACAGAGAAAACAGCCTGTACAGAGAACTTCTTCTTATCAAGATTGAAGCAGATCAGGAACAGCGTTCAAAAATTAAGGAGATAGTTGATATATTCAGAGGAAAGATTGTCGATCTTTCCAGAGAAAGTCTGATTATCGAACTTACAGGAACACCGGAAAAACTGGATGGATTCATGGATGTAATTCAGGACTACAAGATTGCAGAGGTATGCAGAACAGGAATTACAGGAATCGAAAGTCATCCGAAAAAGCTTAAATAACTAACGACAATATTTTTAAAAAAATAAAGATGTATAATTAAAGGAGATTGAAAGAAATGATTAAGAAGTATTACGATCAGGATTGTAACCTAGGATTATTAGACGGAAAAACAGTTGCTATCATCGGTTTCGGCAGCCAGGGTCATGCTCATGCAATGAACCTGAACGAAAGCGGAGTAAACGTAGTAGTTGGTCTGAGACCGGGTTCAGCTCATGCTGCAAAGGCAGAAGCTGCAGGACTTAAAGTTATGGGAATCGAAGAAGCTGCAGAAGCCGGCGATTTCGTAATGATGCTTACACCTGATGAATTACAGGCTAAGATTTACAAAGAACAGGTTGAAAAGCACATGAAGGAAGGCGACGTTCTTATGTTCGCTCACGGCTTCAACATTCACTATCAGCAGATTCAGCCTCAGAAGGACATCGATGTAATCATGGTTGCTCCTAAGGGACCTGGACACACAGTAAGAAGCCAGTACGTTGAAGGCAAAGGCGTTCCTTCACTTATCGCAGTTTACCAGGATGCATCCGGAAAAGCTAAGGATTATGCATTAGCATATGCAAGCGGAATCGGTGCAGGAAGAGCAGGTATCCTTGAAACTACATTCAAAGAAGAAACTGAAACTGACTTATTCGGTGAACAGGCAGTTCTTTGCGGTGGTGTAACTGAACTGATGAAGGCTGGTTTTGATACATTAGTAGAAGCAGGATATGAACCGGAAATGGCTTACTTCGAATGTATCCACGAAATGAAGCTTATCGTTGACCTGATCAACGAAGGCGGTTTTGATAAGATGAGATACTCAATCTCTAACACTGCTGAATACGGTGACTACAGAACAGGCAAGAGATTAATCACTGAAGATACAAGAAAAGAAATGAAGAAGGTTCTTGAAGAAATCCAGAACGGTACTTTCGCAAGCGAATTCATTCAGGAATTCAATGCAGGCGGAAAGGCAAGATTCCTGGCTACAAGAGCTAAAGAAGCTGCTCACCCTCTTTGCAAGGTTGGCGCTGAGCTGAGAAAGATGATGAGCTGGTTACAGAAATAATTAACGGAATTCAATAACAAGAGGTATACATTATTATGAGTAGAAGAAGTGATAATGTAACCAAAGGCGTAGAAAAGGCTCCAATGCGTAGCCTTTTTTATGCTATGGGTTACACTAAAGAAGAATTAGAAAGACCATTAATCGGTGTAGTTTCAGCTCACAGTGAAATCGTACCGGGACACATGCATCTGGATAAGATTACTGAAGCTGTAAAAGCAGGCGTAAGAATGGCAGGCGGAACTCCAATAATGGTTCCTGCAATCGGCGTATGTGACGGTATAGCAATGGGACATATCGGTATGAAATACTCTCTTGCAAGCCGTGAGCTTATCGCAGACAGTGTGGAAACCATGGCAATGGCTCACCAGTTTGACGGACTGGTACTGGTTCCTAACTGTGACAAAATCGTACCGGGTATGGTTATGGCAGCAGTGAGACTTAACATTCCTGCAGTAGTATGCTCAGGCGGTCCTATGATGAGCGGTCTTGTAGGCGGTGTGGAAACTTCACTTTCCAAGATGTTTGAAGCAGTAGGCGCACGCAAGGCTAATATCATCGACGATGCAGGTCTGGAAGATTTCGAACAGAACACCTGTCCGGGCTGCGGCTCATGCTCAGGAATGTACACAGCAAACAGCATGAACTGCTTATGTGAAGCTGTAGGTATAGCGCTTCCCGGCAACGGAACAATTCCTGCAGTACACAGCGGAAGAATCCAGCTTGCAAAGCATGCAGGTATGGCTATCATGAATCTGGTGGAAAAGGACATCAAGGCAAGAGATATCATCAATGAAAAATCTCTTAAGAATGCACTTGCCTGCGACATGGCACTGGGATGTTCATCAAACAGCGTGCTTCACCTTCTTGCAATAGCAAACGAAGCAGGAGTAGAGCTGAATCTTGATATCTTCAACCAGATGAGTGCAGTTACTCCTAACCTGTGCCACCTTGCTCCTGCAGGCGGAACTCACATGCATGACCTTAACAATGCAGGCGGAGTACAGGCAGTTCTGGCTGAGCTTAACAAGAAGGGCTTAATCGACACTTCACTGATTACTGCCAACGGAAAAACTGTTGGAGAAAACATTGAAGGAAAATATATCAAGGACAACAACGCTATCAGAAGCGTTGAGGATCCGTACAGCGAAACAGGCGGTATTGCCGTTATGTGGGGTAACATTGCTCAGGAAGGCTGCGTAGTAAAGAGAAGTGCAGTTGCTCCTGAAATGCTGCAGCACAGCGGCCCTGCAAGAGTATTTGACAGCGAAGAAGAAGCTATCGATGCTATCTACAACGGCAAGATCGTTGACGGTGACGTTGTGGTTATCAGATACGAGGGTCCTAAGGGCGGTCCGGGAATGAGAGAAATGCTTAACCCTACAAGTGCACTTGCAGGCATGAAGCTTGACAAGACTGTTGCTCTGATTACTGACGGACGTTTCAGCGGTGCCAGCCGTGGTGCTTCCATCGGACACGTTTGTCCTGAAGCAGCTACAGGCGGAAACATCGGTCTGATTCAGGAAGGCGATATTATCGAAATCGATATTCCGGGTGCAAAAATCAATGCTAAGGTTTCCGACGAGGAATTTGCCGCAAGACGTGCTGCTGCAGTTGAAAGAGAACCAAACGTTAAGTCCGGATGGTTATACAGATATTCCAAGCTGGTTGACGAATCATGTCGCGGTGCTGTAATGAGGAGTGATTTCTAATGAGAGAAATGCTTTCACTTGAGGCTTTTGAAGAGGCTACCGAGGTAGTCAAGAGAGCGGCAACTGAAACAAAGCTGGTTTACAGCGAGTACCTGAGCAATCAGTGCGGCAATAAGGTTTACCTGAAGCCGGAGAACACTCAGGTTACGGGAGCATATAAAATCAGAGGAGCATATTATAAGATCAGCACTCTGACTGATGAAGAAAGAGAAAAGGGACTGATTACCGCATCTGCAGGCAACCACGCACAGGGCGTTGCGTACGCCGCAAAGGCTTATGGCTGCAAGGCAGTAATTGTAATGCCTACAACTACACCTCTGATGAAGGTTAACAGAACCAAAAGCTACGGTGCAGAGGTAATTCTGCACGGCGATGTCTATGATGAAGCGGCTGCTTATGCACTTAAGCTGGCTGAAGAAGAAGGGTATACTTTTATCCATCCGTTTGACGATCCCGCTGTCGCAACAGGACAGGGCACTATCGCCATGGAAATCATAAAAGAGCTTCCTCTTGTTGATTACATACTTGTTCCGGTTGGCGGAGGCGGACTTGCTACAGGTGTTTCAACTTTGGCTAAGATGATGAATCCTAAGATTAAGGTCATCGCAGTTGAGCCGGCAGGTGCAAACTGTCTGCAGGAATCCCTGAAGGCAGGAAAACCGGTAACGCTGGATGGAGTAAGCACCATAGCAGACGGTACTGCAGTAAAGACACCGGGACAGGTTATTTTCCCTTATCTTCAGGAAAACATCGATCAGGTAATCACAGTTGAAGACGACGAGCTGGTTGTAGCTTTCCTCGATATGGTGGAAAATCACAAGATGGTGGTGGAAAACTCAGGTCTGCTTACTGTTGCGGCTCTGAAGCAGCTTGATTTCAAAGACAAAAAGGTTGTTTCCGTACTAAGCGGCGGCAACATGGACATTATCACAATGTCCTCAGTTGTTCAGCACGGCCTGATTCAGCGTGAACGAATCTTCTCAGTATCCACTCTGCTACCTGATAAACCGGGTGAGCTTGTAAATGTTGCGAGCATCATCGCCAGCCATCAGGGCAATGTAATCAGACTGGACCACAACCAGTTTGTAAGCACCAACAGAAGTGCAGCTGTAGAACTGAAGATCACAATGGAATGTTTCGGTCCTGAACACAAGCGCGAGATTATCGCAGCTCTTGAACAGGCAGGATACAACCCTCAGGAAACAACAGTTATGATGTAATAGACGTAATACTTACTTTATCTAAAGAAATCCCTTCGGTTAGTAATGGCCGGAGGGATTTCTGCGCGTGTGAGGAGGTAGTCCAGCCCTGCCGGGTAGCGCAGGGCCGGTGGATTCTATCATTTGTGTCACATTTTCATGTTTCACAAAAGTTTAGGTCCACCAGTCATTAATATGGACCGATTGTTGTTTATGAAATTGGTCACATTCTTAAAAATAGCAGACCTATGTGGGCAATAGCATGACGTCATAGATTAATCGAGGAGGAATTAATGCCGTAAAATAATGAAATAAACATGGAAACAGGCATATCCGGGGACTGACGTGTACCTACACCATAGCTCAAACTGAGTTTTGTGACACAAATGATAGAATGAAATTGCAATCCCTCCCGCATAATAGTAGAATTATAAGTGGATATGATTACAAAAAAGGAGACACAAGTACTATGACCCTTGGAAGAGAAAAAGTTAACTATTTAAATACACCAACACCGCTTACCAGACTGGACAGACTGTCAGAGGAGCTGGGCATCAATCTTTACCTTAAGCGTGACGACATCACCAATTTCGGAACAGGCGGCAACAAGCTGAGAAAGCTGGAATACTTTGTAAAGGACGCCCTGGATCAGGGTGCAACCTGCCTGATTACAGTGGGCGGAGCGCAGACCAACCACGGCAGACTGACAGCCGCAATAGCTGCAAAATTCGGAATGAAGGCCGTTATCGTATCGGTTGACCCTTATCCCGGTGAAATTTCCGCCAATCTGCTGCTTGACGGAATAATGGGCTGCGACGTTTACCTTGTGAAGGAAGAGGACAGACCCGGCATGACAGAGGATGAGATTCTCGCCCGGGAGGTTGGCAGAATTACAGCAGAACTGGAGGCAGAGGGCGAAAAGGTTTACTACATACCTATGGGCGGTTCCAACGAGCTGGGCGTTCTCGGCTACTACGACTGCGCCATAGAACTATCAAAACAGACAGAGGCCCTTGGCCTGAGTGACGTCAGAGTCGTTACCACCTTTGGAAGCATGGGCACATATATGGGTCTGCTGACAGGCACAGTAAATGAAAAGTTGCCCCTTCATATTACAGGAGTGGATATATATCCAAAGGAAAAAGGGGCAAAAGCAGAAGCATTGGAATATTTCAACAGAGTTAAAGAATTCTACGGTCTGGAAGCCGAGCTGACTGAAGATGATCTGGACATTACAGAGGATTATATTTTCGGCAGGTACAACAATGCCGTAAAAGAGGTAAGAGAGGCAATCTACCACATGGGCAGAAGCGAAGGCATAATCCTCGATCCGTGTTATACAGGAAAAACCTTCACAGGTCTTCTCGATATGGTTAAGAAGGGAATCATTAAACAGGGGGAAAATGTGGTAATGATTCATACCGGCGGTATTCCGGGCAATTACACCAGACATCACAGACTGGAGATGGAAAAAGAACTGGCGCCTTATATTCATGTGATTTAATTCATGTGATTTAGATAAAGAATATTAAGCGCATATTTTTGAGGGGGATTGGAAAAATGAGTAAGAACAGAAAAATCGCAGTGATCTGTGCGGCAATTTTTGCTGCAATCGTACTGGCAACGGCCGGTATCATGGTGGTAAACCACAACAACAGTGAACCTGTGGAGCTGAGCCTGACCGAGGTTCAGATAGGAAAAGAAACGGTAGAGCTGAAGAAGGGTGATGAGGTTGAAGCTGATGCATGGAATGAGCCTTATGCTGCTGTTAACGGAAAGGAATACGACGCGGCCGTAACAGTATGCAGCAATATTGCCATTGGAAGCACTCTGAGCCAGCTGACCGAGGCCTTCAATATCAGAGAAGGATATGCCATGATCAACGCTGAGGTTCCAACAGAAGAGCACGACGGAACTACAGACGTAATAGACCTGGAATATAGCGGGGACTTCTTTGACAACTACGATGGCAAATACCTGGATGCCGTAATCTACGTAGGCTTCAACGAGGAAGACGGAAAGTGGATTCCTGCTGAGAGTGAAGAGATTCAGGATGCCGAGCTTGTCTACGGTTTTGATATCAACGGCATGGATGACTCCGCCGTCGGTGTGGGAGAAGTAATCGCAATACAGATAAAATACAATTAATCAATAATTCGTTACAGCTAAAGGATAAACTAATGATCAGAGAATTCGTTAAATATTACAAACCGCATAAGAAGCTGTTTGCCATAGACATGATTGCGGCATTCATCGTCGCCTGCTGCGATCTGTTCTACCCGGTAATCGCAAAAAACATAATAAACGACTATGTACCAAATAAGAATATAAGGCTGTTCATAACCTGGGCGGCGGCGCTGCTGGCAATCTATGTGGTGAAGGCAGGTCTGACATTCGTAATTCAGTACTGGGGTCACATCGTCGGAGTCAGAATACAGGGAGATATGAGACAGGTGCTTTTCAGACACCTGCAGAAGCTTCCATTCACGTTCTTCGATGAAAACCAGACGGGCAAGGTCATGAGCCGCATGGTCAACGACCTGTTTGAAATATCAGAGCTGGCACACCATGGGCCGGAAAATCTGTTCCTGTCGCTTATTATTCTGACAGGAGCATTCATAATGCTGGCACAGATCAATCTGGGTCTGACATGCATAGCGTTCATGATTCTGCCTTTTATGATTCTCTTTGCATTCAGGAGCAGAAAGAGAATGAACGAGGCCTTTACTGCTTCGAGAGTGGAGACGGCGGAAATCAACGCAAGCATAGAAACTGCCATCGCAGGCATAAGAGTTTCACGGGCTTACACAGCTGACGAACACGAGAGCAGAAAGTTCAACAAAGCCAACGAGAACCTGAAAAACGCCCGTTACAAGGCATACAAGGCTATGGGAATATTCAACTCAGGCATGGGACTGTTCATGGATATGCTGTATCTGGTGGTTTTGACCGCCGGGGGACTGTTCTTCTTCTACGGGAAGATCAACGCCGGTGAGTTTGCCGCATACCTTCTGTACATCTCCATGTTCCTGAACCCTGTGAACAAGCTGGTGTCGTTCTACGAGCAGTTCCAGGAGGGAATGTCCGGCTTCAGGCGTTTTATGGAGATAATGGCCGTGCCGGAGGAAGAGGAGCCTGAGGGTGAGGATGCCGTTATCAAAACCCCTTTAGAGGGGCATATCCGGTTCGAGAATGTAACCTTCAGCTACGAGAACAGCGACGTCGGTGATCAGGCACCGCCGGTTATAAGCAACCTGACCCTGGATATCAAACAGGGTGAGACCCTTGCGCTGGTAGGGCCGTCGGGAAGCGGAAAGACGACTATGTGCCATCTGATTCCAAGGTTTTATGATGTGGACAGCGGCAGGATTACCATAGACGGCATAGACATTACGGAAATGACCAGAACATCGCTGAGAAAGAATGTGGGCATAGTTGCGCAAGATGTTTTTTTGTTCAACGGAACTATCAGGGAAAACATCGCATATGGAAATCTGGATGCCAGTGAAGAGGAGATCATGGAGGCGGCCAGAAAGGCGAATATCCATGATTATATAATGACCCTGGAGGAAGGCTATGACACTCAGGTTGGCGAGAGGGGAATCAAGCTGTCCGGTGGGCAGAAGCAGAGAATTTCCATCGCCAGAATATTCCTCAAGAATCCGCCGATTCTGATTCTGGACGAGGCGACTTCGGCTCTGGACAATGCGACGGAAATGATGATTCAGAAATCACTTGAGGAGCTGAGCAGGGGCAGAACTGCGATTATAGTTGCGCACAGACTGTCAACAATAAAGAATGCAGACGAGATAATCGTGCTGACAAATGAGGGAGTTGAAGAGCGGGGAACCCACGAGGAACTGGTAGCCTCGGGAGGAATGTACGCGCAGCTCTATCAGTATCAGTTTAAGGAATAGATAAGAAAGGATTTAGACATGTATAAGATAAAGGATTTGTATGATTTAGATCATACTATGGCAAAGGAGTATCTGGAGGGTTTTGATTACCCGTGGGAAGCGCTGAAGGGTATAAAAGATCTGATTATAGAACTGGGAAAGCAGCTGCCTGAGGATGAATATGATGAGGTGGCTAAGAACGTATGGGTACACAAGGATGCAAAGGTTTTTCCGAGTGCTTATCTGGGGGCACCCTGCATTATAGGTGCGGGAACTGAGGTGAGACACTGTGCATTTGTGCGCGGCTCTGCTCTGGTCGGTGAAAACTGCGTGGTTGGAAATTCAGTTGAACTTAAGAACGTCATTCTCTTTGACAACGTTCAGACCCCTCACTACAACTATGTGGGAGACAGCATTTTGGGATATAAGAGCCACATGGGAGCGGGCTCCATCACTTCCAATGTGAAGAGCGACAAGTCTCTGGTAGTGGTTAAGAACGGGGATGAACAGATTGAAACAGGTATCAAGAAGGTGGGTGCCATGCTTGGTGACTTTGTAGAGGTCGGCTGCAACAGCGTGCTGAATCCGGGAACTGTTTTAGGCAGAAACGTTTCCGTATATCCTACTTCATGTGTGAGAGGGGTAATTGAAGAGGGATGTATAGTAAAAGTTAGCGGAGAAGTAGTGAAAAGGAAGTAAAAAGCTATGTATAACAAATTAAATAAGTGCCTGGATAGTGTAAGACAGAGAACGGATTTTGTTCCTGAGGTGGCTTTGGTGCTGGGGTCCGGACTGGGTGACTATGCTGATGGAATTGATATCGTGGATACGGTTGAATACACTGATATTGAAGGGTTTCCGGTGTCAACGGTAAAAGGGCACAAAGGACGTTTTGTTTTTGGATATGTTGAGAATGTGCCGGTTGTGATAATGCAGGGACGTGTGCACTATTACGAAGGCTATGATATGAAGGATGTTGTTCTGCCTACGCGACTGATGGGCATGATGGGAGCAAAGAAGATTCTGCTGACCAATGCTTCGGGCGGCTGCAATCCTGACTTTAAAGTGGGAGATCTGATGCTCATTACGGACCATATTTCTGTAAATGTTCCAAGTCCTCTGATTGGACCTAATATTGATGAGCTGGGCACAAGATTTCCTGATATGAGTGAGGTATACAGCAAACGTTTGCGTGAGGTAATAAGAGAGTGTGCTGCAGAGTGCGGTCTGGACCTGAAGGAAGGTGTATATGTTCAGTTTTCCGGACCTAATTTCGAAACTCCTGCGGAGGTAAGGCTTGCTCAGATATGGGGCGGCGACACATGTGGAATGAGCACGGCATGTGAAGCTATGGCTGCAAATCACATGGGTATGGAGGTTTGCGGAATTTCCTGTATTACCAACCTGGCGGCGGGAATTTCCAAGACACCGATAACTCACGAAGAGGTGCAGGAAGCAGCGGATAAGGTTTCGCGTGTATTTAAAGAGCTTGTTACAAAAGTTGTGGTGAGGATGTAGATTTTAAACATGGGATGAATTCAGGGAGCAGACGCAGGAGCTTGCTTCCTGTTTTTGTTCAGGGGTTGCTTTTGATGTTGTTTCTGGATTTGTAGATGGTGTTGCTCCTGGATTTGCCGCTGCTTCTGATTTTGCTTATGCTCCTGATTCTGCTTTTGATTCTGCGCTGGTTTCAGATTGGAGTTTACCGGGAAATAACCGTTTTTGAGTCCCGTTTTTGTGATGAATAATCTTCAGATTATATACATTTGCCTGATTGTGCAAAAAAAATATCAGATTCAGCCGCGTTTTGCCTGAATTGGACTTATTTTTCATCAATACGGCCGCATAATTAGAACTGTAATAGTCTGGATTCAGATGTAGAGCACAGCGCTACTATGTCGAATGGAATATACTGTATTTCATGTAATATGATGTAAGTATTTTCACTAGGCTAAGATACCGTCATCTTATGAATTTGAATCTTCTATGAATAAAGATTTAATCGAGAGAATACTTATCAAAATTCCCATGTAGAAATCGTGTTGCAAAGCTGCGACGTGCCTGTTTACTATAGAAAATGACTGAAATCAGGCAAAACGCTCACTTTTGAGCCCCAAAAACTGCGAAATCAGGCACGCTGTTAGCGTCCGGGGGTTAAATCAACCACGTTGAATATGCCGGGCTCTAACAACGCCATGAAAACCTGTCATGAAAATCTATACCGCTGAACAACTTGACACCATCACTCATGAAAGCTATGTTGAAAAATGAGAGGTTCAGTGTACAATATAGGAAGAAAGCATGCAAGATAATACGTAAAATTAGAAATCAGAGATACGTGAAGGAGTAGTGGAATAATGGATATCAAAACTGACAGATTCGAAAAGCTTGCCTGGAAGAAGAAAGCGACTGAACACATAGTACAGAATCAATGGATAGATTTCAGGAAGGAAACCTACGAGTTTCCGGACGGAAAGGTATCAGAGCATTTTTACACGTTTTCTAAGAAAGATTTTGTAGTCATTGTTGCAAAGGCTGAGGACGGAAGATACATATGTGTATGGCAGTACAGGCAGGGAATTGATCAGGTGACCTGTGAATTTCCAGCCGGAGGCATGGAGAAAGGAGAAAATACCCTTGACTGTGCGAAGAGAGAGCTTCTGGAGGAGACAGGCTATGTGAGTGAAAAGTGGACCGAGCTTATTTCTATTCCCGCCAATGCTACCATATGCGATAACATAGTAACAGTATTCTTTGCAGAAGACTGTGTGAAAGAAGGAGATCAGGATTTGGATGATACAGAGTTCCTGAATGTGGAACTTGTAGATGAAGAAGAACTTGAGAAGCGCATCTTCAGCGGCGGATTCCAGCAGGGCGACCACGTGATGGGCTACCTGCTGAGTAAAAGACTATAATGTACTGTCCGCAATAAATCCGCAATCATAAGACATAAGCACTTTAAAGCGAAAAGAGGCTCCGCGTGGAACCTCTTATTTTATTACCCTTATTTAAATTGATTATATACTCATCTGTCTGATGAACTGCTTTGCTGTGCGCGGGCTGCGGCCGTTGGCGCGGATTGCGAAGGCCTCGGCACGACGAAGAAGCTCGTCGTTTACCGGAACGTTGTATTCCTTTGCCAGCTGTTTAACGATTTCAAGATACAGCTCCTTCGCCGGCTTGGAGAAGGTGATACTCAGTCCGAAGCGGGCTGACAGGCTCATTGTCTCCTGAAGTGTATCGTTGACGTGAAGGTCGTTGCCCATACGGCTCTCGAAGGATTCCGCGATAATGTGACGTCTGTTGGTAGTGGCGTAAATTACGATGTTGTCAGAGTGGCTTGTTACGCCGCCCTCCAGAATTCCCTTAAGATAGCAGTAGTCGTCGTCGTTCTGGCTGAAGCTCAGGTCGTCAATAAAGAAGAGGAACTTGAGCGGATTGTCGGCCAGGTATTCGATGATTCTTGGAATCTCCGCAAGCTGGTACTTGTCAAACTGCACCAGACGAACGCCCTGATCAAATAAAGCGTTTGCACAGGCTTTGATAGTGGATGATTTTCCGGTGCCGGCATCGCCGTAAAGCAGGACGTTTGCCGCCGCTTTGCCGTCCGCCAGAGCCTGCGTGTTTGCAAGCACCTGATGTCTCTCAAGCTCGTAGCCGTACAGCTTGTCAAGCGAAACAGGGTCAGCCTTGACGATTGGAACCAGAGTTCCGTCCTTCGGAATGAAGCTGCCGTATTTTGCGAACATTCCATAGCCGCGGGTGTCGATGCTGTCAAGCATCTCAAGGTAAGAGGTTTGGATATTGACGTCCGACACGTCCCATGACGGCAGGAAACCGTCGTAGTCGATGACCGCCTTAACCCTGTCGCTGGTCAGGTGAGCGAACTCCTGCAGCACGTCCAGCTCCGCCATCAAAGCTTCCTCAAGGGCAGGGGACACAGCTCTGCCGGAAAGCCTGGCCTTCAGGTAGCTGTTTTCATCGCACCGGACATAATCGTTTATGTACTCTGTCAGATTGGCACCTTCTCTGTAAACCTCACTGACAAATGACGCGTATACGCTGACACTGTCCACATCAAGAGGTCCGGCGGAATCTTCCGAATCCTCACTCAGCATGGAAACCATCCAGTGAAAGGTGCACAGCATTTCAGTTTCCGTAAGAGAGCGGAAGACAGAAAGGCTGTTCAGCTTTCTGTCTAACTGCTTAAGATATTTCAACATATATTGTAACTCCGATTATTCTGCAGGAATTATTCTACAGGAACTGTCCATCCCATGAAGTCTTCAATCTTGCCTGTCTGGATTCCGTAGATTGTGTCGTACATTTCCTGAGCGATAGGTCCGATTTCGTTGTTGTTGATGATCATTCTTTCGCCCTTGTAAAGAAGCTCGCCAACAGGGGATACGATAGCAGCTGTACCGGAAGCGAACATTTCCTTAAGCTGTCCGGCTCTGTAAGCTTCTTCTAACTCGTCAATGGAAATCTTTCTTTCTGAAACCTTGTAGCCCTTCTTCTTGCATAGAGCGATGATTGAGTTTCTTGTGATACCAGGAAGGATTGATCCGTTAAGCTCACTTGTTACTACTTCGTCGCCGATTACGAAGAATGCGTTAGCTGCACCGATTTCTTCGATGTATTTTCTGTGAATTCCGTCTAACCACAGAATCTGTTCATAGCCCTTTTCGTGAGCGATTTCCTGAGCCTTAAGTGATGCAGCATAGTTTCCGCCGCACTTGGCTTCACCTGTACCGCCCTTCACAGCTCTCACATATTCGTCCTCTACATACATCTTTGTTGGTGCAAGACCGTTTACAAAGTAAGGTCCTACAGGGCTTAAGATAATCATGAATTTATATTCTGTCGCTCTTCTAACGCCAAGGAATGGCTCGGTTGCGATGATGAAAGGTCTGATGTACAGAGCAGTTCCTTCACCCTTTGGAATCCAGTCCTTGTCTACTTTAACGATAGCCTTTACAGCTTCAACGAAAAGCTCTTCATCCATTGGCGGAATGCAAAGTCTGTCGTTGGTGTTGTTAGTTCTCTTAGCGTTCATATCAGGTCTGAAAAGCTGAACTTTGCCTTCTGCAGTTTCATATGCCTTCAGTCCTTCGAACATTTCCTGTCCATAGTGGAATACTACAGCTGCGGGATCCAGAGAGATTGGTCCGTACGGCACGATTCTTCCGTCATGCCAGCCCTTTTCATCAGTGTAATCCATGATGAACATGTGGTCTGTCATAACTGTACCGAATCTGAGACCTTTGGATTCAGGCTTCTGTTTAGGGTTAGTTGTTAATGTTACAGGAAAATCGTATTTCATAATAATATCCCTCTTTTCGTATTAATCATATTAAATGCTCATAACTACTCTTGAAATTACGAACATTATTTAAAACAATTTTTTCCTTATAATATAATACTCTCGAAATTGTATGCTGTCAACAAGTTTGAATGCAAAAAATTAGTGAATTACAACAAAATACTGCAGAATTTTTTGTTGAAGCTTTGTTGCTGTTCAACAGAAAAAAGAAGTGATATAATTTAGGCAGATATGATACGGGGAGGAAAGGTTATGAACCAGCATGAGATAAAAACAAAGGGTCCGCTGCTGGACAGTGAGGGTCGACTGACCGAGCCGGGCTACGCCAAAAGGCTCGTCCTTGACTACAGCCGGGACGCTATCAAAGCTAACAGCCTGAGAATCAAGGAATGGGATTACTACCTTATAACATGTGACGAGTTTGCGGTGGCACTCACTATTGCAGACAACTCATACATGGGACTGGACAGCATTTCACTGCTGGATTTCACCATTCCATGGGAGCACACCAGCAGTCCGATTGCACTGATGACACGGGGAAAGAAGAATCTTCCGGCTACAAGCGCATACGGAGATGTGAAAAGCGGAGGAAAGAATTATTCCATCGAGTTCAGGAACGACGGAGCCGAGAGGGTTTTGATATTCCGCATGGAAAACTTCTGCAGCGGAAAGCCTATAGAGGGGCAGATACGCCTGGAGTGCCCGGACACTGAGTCTATGGTGATTGCGACGCCTTTTGCGGAAAAGCCGAACGCTTTCTATTACAATCAGAAGATAAACTGCATGCCTGCTGAGGGCGAGGTGGAGTTTGACGGCAGAAAATACGTCTTCGAGAAGGGCAGAAGCTTCGCAGTTCTTGACTGGGGCCGCGGCGTGTGGACATACAAGAACACCTGGTACTGGGGCAGTGCAAGCGGTCAGGTTGACGGCGTGCCTTTCGGATGGAACATCGGCTACGGCTTCGGAGATACCTCCGCCGCAACGGAGAACATGCTCTTTTACAATAACAAAGCTCACAAGCTGGGGAATGTGACCTTCAATATTCCTATGAAGAACAGAAAGTATGTTACCAGGGGCAGCTGCTGCGGTCCTTCAGGGGTTGAGGCTGAGACCTTAGACCTGATTGAGGACTACATGAGTCCGTGGACCTTCACTTCTGACGACGGACGCTTCGAGATGGATTTCGTTCCGATTATCGACAGGGCATCATGCACGGACATCAAGCTTATCTGTTCAGACCAGCATCAGGTATTCGGCCGTTACAGCGGCAGGGCTGTACTCGATGACGGGACTGTTATAGAGGTAAGGGACTTCCTTGGATTTGCGGAAAAGGTAATGAACAAATGGTGACAAACCACTTGAAATACCCAAGTTTTACACCTAGATGAGCAAGGACGTTGAAATTTCAACGTCCTTTAGTG
>JBJESZ010000066.1:0-7788 GCA_051883055.1 Emergencia sp. | reverse complement strand
TGAAGCTTCACCATCTGGTAGATGATAAGATTCACGCAAGAAGTACAGGTCCTTATTCCCTGGTAACCCAGCAGCCTCTCGGTGGTAAAGCCCAGTTCGGAGGACAGCGTTTCGGAGAAATGGAAGTATGGGCACTGGAAGCGTATGGTGCAGCATATACATTACAGGAAATCCTGACTGTTAAGTCCGATGATATTGTCGGAAGAGTTCAGACCTATGAGGCAATCGTTAAAGGCGAGAATATTCCTGAACCTGGCATTCCTGAGTCATTTAAGGTACTGATTAAGGAAATGCAGAGCTTAGGCCTTGACGTAAGAGTACTGTCAGAGGACAATACTGAGATTGAGATAAAAGAATCTTCATACGAGGAGTCTACCGGAATAGATGAAATTATGTCAGTAAACACTGAACTGGAAAGTGAAGAAGCTCTGTTTGCAGGCGGATTTACTGAAGACAAACCGGAAGATGGCGAAGATGGCAACCCAATTACTGAGCTATAAGAAAGGGGAGGGAAACTTTGACTGAGAATGTAAAAAACACAAACAATTTCGAATTAAATAATTTCGAATCTTTACAGATCAAATTGGCTTCCACAGAAAAAATTCTGGAGTGGTCACATGGTGAAGTTACAAAACCGGAGACCATCAACTACAGAACACTTAAGCCGGAAAAAGAGGGTTTATTCTGTGAACAGATCTTTGGACCTACCAAAGACTGGGAGTGCCACTGCGGTAAATATAAGAGAATCAGATATAAGGGCATCGTCTGCGACCGCTGCGGAGTTGAAGTAACAAAGGCAAAGGTTAGAAGAGAGAGAATGGGACACATCAAACTGGCAGCTCCTGTTTCTCATATCTGGTACTTCAAGGGCATTCCGTCAAGAATGGGTCTGCTCCTTGACATTACACCAAGAAACCTTGAGAAGGTGCTTTATTTTGCAGCTTACATCGTAACAGATCCAGGCGAAACAAGCCTTGGATATAAGGAAATTCTGACAGAGGTTCAGTACAGAGAAGCCAGAGAACAGTACGGAGACGCGTTCAAGGCTGCTATGGGTGCAGAGGCTGTCAGAGAACTTCTGACTCACATTGACCTTGATGAACTGTCATCAAAACTGCGTGAGGGTCTGAAGGACGCTACAGGGCAGAAGAAGATCAGAATCGTAAGAAGACTTGAGGTTGTAGAAGCTTTAAGATCCTCAGGAAACAGACCTGAGTGGATGGTTCTGGAGGTTATTCCAGTAATTCCTCCTGATCTTAGACCGATGGTTCAGCTGGACGGAGGAAGATTTGCCACTTCTGACCTTAACGACCTGTACAGAAGAGTAATTAACAGAAACAACAGACTTAACAGACTGCTTGAACTGGGAGCTCCTGATATCATCGTAAGAAATGAAAAGAGAATGCTGCAGGAGGCTGTTGACTCGCTGATTGACAATGGCAGACGCGGCAGACCTGTAACAGGACCAGGTTCCAGACCTCTTAAGTCTCTGTCAGATATGCTTAAGGGTAAACAGGGCCGATTCAGACAGAACCTGCTGGGTAAGCGTGTTGACTACTCAGGACGTTCCGTAATCGTTGTAGGACCTGAACTGAAGTTCTATCAGTGCGGTCTTCCTAAGAAGATGGCTCTTGAACTGTTCAAGCCGTTCATCATGAAAGAGCTGGTTGAGCAGGGATATGCGCACAATATCAAGAATGCAAAGAGGATGGTTGAAAAGGTTAGACCGGAAGTATGGGATGTTTTAGAAGGAGTAATCAAGGAACACCCTGTAATGCTTAACCGTGCACCTACTCTTCATAGACTTGGTATTCAGGCATTTGAGCCTGTACTTGTTGAAGGCAAAGCTATCAAGCTTCATCCGCTTGTATGTACTGCATTTAACGCGGACTTCGACGGAGACCAGATGGCGGTACATCTTCCGCTTTCAGTGGAAGCACAGGCAGAGGCAAGATTCCTGATGCTTTCAGTAAACAACATCCTTGCTCCAAAAGACGGTTCACCTATCACTACTCCTACACAGGATATGATTCTGGGAGCTTACTACCTGACTTATCCGGGAACCCGTAAGAAGGTTGAAATTGTTGATGGCAAGGAGAAGACTTTCTACGAAACAGACGAGTTTAACAATAAAAAGGCAAGCGATGAACTTGACGCAAAGGGCTTTGTCAGAGTTCCTGAAAAGGGTGACGGCAAAATCTTCACAGACATCGACGAAATGCTGATGGCATATCAGGATGGTGTATGTGACATTCACGCCAAGGTTAAGGTTAGAATGTACAAGGATGAGAACGATACAAGAGGACATCTTGTTGAGTCAACAGTCGGAAGATTCATCTACAACGAGCAGATTCCGCAGGATTTGGGTTTTGTTGACAGAAGCGTAGACGAATACTCACTGGAAGTAGACTTCCTGTGCGACAAGAAGAAGCTGGGTGCGATCATTGACAAATGCTACAAGGCACACGGCAACACAGGAACTGTTATCCTGCTTGACTACATCAAGAGCATGGGATACCACTACTCCACAAAGGCTGCAGTAACGATCGGTGTAGAAGATATGACTATTCCGGATAACAAGTGGGATATCGTAGCTGCATCACAGAAAGAAGTAGACAAATACGAAAAAGCATATAGAATGGGTCTTATTTCCAACGCGGAAAGATACGAGAAGGTAATTGAAATCTGGAACAAGACAACGGACGACGTAGCTGATGCCCTGATGGAATCACTTGAACCGGATAATAACCTGAATATCATGGCGACATCAGGAGCCAGAGGTAGTAAGAACCAGATCAGACAGGTAGGAGGTATGCGTGGTCTGATGGCTAACGCTACAGGTAGAACTGTAGAAATTCCTATCAAAGCTAACTTCCGTGAAGGTCTGTCCATTCTGGAATATTTCATTTCATCTAATGGTGCAAGAAAGGGTCTGGCCGATACAGCTCTTCGTACAGCTGACTCAGGATATCTGACAAGAAGACTTGTAGACGTTTCTCACAACGTAATCGTTAGAGAAATCGACTGTGGAACAGATGAGGGAGTGGAAGTAAGGGCTTTCACAGACGGTCTGGAAGTAATCGAACCGCTGAATCAGAGAATCTCCGGAAGAACAGCACTTACGGATATTGTAAATCCTAAGACCGGAGAAATAATTGTTGAAGCCGGTACTGAAATCAGCGATGATCAGGCGGATGCAGTTGTTGCTGCAGGAATTGAATCTGTTGCAATCAGATCTGCCATGACATGCCGCAGCAAGGTTGGTATCTGTGCGAAATGCTACGGTAGAAACCTTGCAACAGGTGAAAGCGTCAATATAGGTGAAGCTGTAGGTATCATAGCCGCACAGTCAATCGGTGAACCTGGTACGCAGCTTACAATGAGAACATTCCATACCGGTGGTGTAGCCGGAAGCGATATCACTCACGGTCTTCCAAGAGTTGAGGAACTTTTCGAGGCAAGAAAGCCAAAGGGACTTGCTGAGATCTGCGAGGAAGATGGAGTTATCATTGATATTCAGCCGAGAACAGACAACAAGACTGAGGTTACAGTAAGAAATGATGAAACAGGCGACAGAGTTTATGTAGTGCCATACGGTGCGAGACTTGCCCACAAGAAGGGTGACTTTGTTCAGGCCGGTCACAACATCACAAGAGGACCTCTTAACCCGCATGATATTCTGAGAATTAACGGTGTCGGCGGTGTATATCAGTATCTTCTGAAGGAAGTACAGCGTGTATATAAGAATCAGGGTGTAGATATCAACGATAAGCACGTCGAAGTTATCGTAAGTCAGATGCTGTCTAAGCTTAAGATTGAGGATGCCGGAGATACAGACCTGCTGCCGGGCGGACTGTACAGCAAGTTTGAAATTGAAGATGCAAACAATGCTGCAATTGCAGAGGGAAAAGAGCCTGCTGTTGCTAAGCAGATGCTTCTTGGTATTACAAAGGCATCACTTGCTACATCATCATTCCTGTCTGCAGCTTCCTTCCAGGAAACTACCAGGGTTCTTACAGATGCGGCAATTAAGGGCAAGAACGACAAGCTTCTTGGTCTTAAGGAGAACGTTATCATCGGTAAGCTGATTCCGGCAGGTACAGGAATGAAGAGATATAAGAATATCAAGCTTGATTATGGTGTTAACGAAGACATCATGAGAGAGTATGAAGAAGCTCAGCTGGCTGATGATGAAGAATTCGCAGATGCAGAAGCATTTGAATCGGAAATCACAGAGATTGAGGATGATTTCGATGAAACAGTAGATAATACTGATGAGGGAACATCTGAAATCGTAGAGATTGACTAAAAATACACTTGCATTGCAAGTAAATATGTGGTAAACTATGCGATAGTTTCGAGTTATTTTGACCCTAATAATTACATTAGGGTCAATTTGACTGTATAAATAACTAAAAAGGAAAGGAGAAAAAAATGCCTACTATTAACCAATTAGTACGTCAGGGAAGAACTAGTTCTGTTAAGAAGTCAACTGCTCCTGCTCTTGGTAAGGGTATGAACTCATTAAGAAGGGTTGCAACTAACACTAACTCACCACAGAAAAGAGGCGTATGCACTTCTGTAAAGACAGTAACACCTAAGAAGCCTAACTCAGCGCTTAGAAAAGTTGCCAGAGTACGTCTAACTAACGGTATCGAAGTAACAGCATACATTCCTGGTATTGGACACAATCTTCAGGAGCACAGTGTTGTACTGATCAGAGGCGGAAGAGTAAAAGACCTTCCAGGTGTAAGATATCACATCGTTAGAGGAACTCTAGATACAGCCGGTGTTAACAACAGACTGCAGGCTCGTTCAAAGTATGGTGCTAAGAGACCTAAGAAGAAATAATTAGACTATAATTATTTGAATGACATGAATTTTTCGGGAATTAAAAGAGCCCTTAATATATATACTAATAGATATTGAGTGCGCTCGCGGCATGCAGCATAGTATGTCGAGTACCCCGAGCCAGACTGGGGCCTATTTGATTGCAGGGTAACCCAGAGTAATCCCATAGCTGTGGGGTGAAGAAAGTGTGCAATTACAGATTTAGTTAAAGCAATTGTGCAGGTAGCTCTGTAGAGCTATCGAGCGAGGAGGGAAGAGAAGTGCCAAGAAAAGGTAACGTACCAAAACGTGAAGTACTTCCAGATCCAGTATACGGAAGTGTTGTTGTAGCTAAGCTTATCAACAGCATCATGTTAGATGGAAAGAAGGGCGTAGCGCAGAACATCGTTTACAGCGCTTTCGACCAGATCGAGAAGACAACAGGAGAAAATCCGCTGGAAGTATTCGAAAAGGCAATGAACAATATCATGCCTGTTTTAGAAGTAAAAGCAAGAAGAATCGGTGGTGCAAACTACCAGGTTCCAATTGAAGTTAGACCTGAAAGAAGACAGACATTAGGCCTTAGATGGTTAACCAAGTACACTAGAGCCAGAGGCGAAAAGACAATGTCTGAGAGACTTGCTAAGGAATTAATGGATGCAGCAAACAACACTGGTGCATCAGTAAAGAAGAAAGAAGATACTCATAAGATGGCTGAAGCAAACAAGGCATTTGCTCACTTCAGATGGTAGTCAGCTTTGTTCGGTTATATTAATTAAACGGAGGATGAATAATGGCTGGTAGAGAGTTTTCATTAGAGAACACAAGAAATATTGGTATCATGGCTCATATCGACGCCGGAAAGACCACTACCACAGAACGTATTCTATTCTACACAGGTAAAACACATAAGATCGGTGAAACTCATGATGGATCCGCTACTATGGACTGGATGGAACAGGAACAGGAACGTGGTATTACAATTACTTCCGCTGCAACTACAGCTCAGTGGAAGGGCAACAGAATCAACATTATCGATACTCCAGGACACGTTGACTTCACAGTAGAAGTAGAAAGATCACTTAGAGTTCTGGACGGTGCAGTAACTGTACTTTGCGCTAAGGGCGGTGTAGAACCACAGTCCGAGACAGTTTGGAGACAGGCTGAAAAGTATGGTGTTCCTAGAATGATTTTCGTTAACAAGATGGACATCCTGGGAGCAGATTACTACAGAGTAATCGGTATGGTTAAGGACAGACTGAAGGCGAATGCTGTTCCTGTCCAGCTGCCAATCGGTAAGGAAGATACTTTTGTAGGTATCATCGACCTAGTTACCATGAAGGCTGAAATCTACAAGGACGATCTTGGAAAGGAATTTGAAATCACAGATATTCCTGAAGATATGGTGGATTTAGCTGAGGAATGGAGAGAAAAGCTAATCGAGTCCGTTGCAGAATGTGACGAGGAGCTTATGATGAAGTTCTTGGAAGGTGAAGAACTTACAATCGATGAAATTAAGAAGACAATCAGACAGGAGACTATTGCCTGTCGTATGATCCCTATGCTATGCGGTTCCGCATACAGAAACAAGGGCGTTCAGATGATGCTTGACGCGGTTATCGACTACATGCCGTCACCGCTGGACATCCCTGCAATCAAGGGTGTAAACCCTGATACCGGTGAAGAAGACTGCAGACCTGCAGATGACAGTGCTCCATTCTCAGCATTGGCATTCAAGATCATGACTGACCCATTCGTAGGTAAGCTGGCATTCTTCAGAGTATACTCAGGTACTCTGGATTCCGGTTCACACATTTATAACTCAACAAAGGGCAAGAAGGGCAGAATCGGTCGTATCCTTCAGATGCACGCAAACAAGAGAGAAGAAATCGATAAGGTTTACTCAGGCGATATCGCAGCTGCAGTTGGTCTTAAGGACGTAACTACCGGTGATACACTTTGTGACGAAGAGCACGAAATTATTCTGGAATCAATGGAATTCCCGGATCCGGTAATCGAAATCGCTATCGAGCCTAAGACTAAGGCCGGTCAGGAAAAGATGGGTATTGCTCTGGCTAAGCTGGCAGAAGAAGACCCTACTTTCAAGACATACACTAACGAAGAGACAGGACAGACAATTATCGCCGGAATGGGAGAACTTCACCTGGAAATCATCGTAGACAGACTACTTCGTGAATTCAAGGTTGAAGCAAACGTTGGTCAGCCTCAGGTATCATACAAAGAGACTCTTACTCAGGCTGCAGATGTTGATTATAAGCACAAGAAGCAGTCCGGTGGTTCCGGTCAGTACGGTCACGTAAAGATCAGAGTTACTCCAAAGGAGCCGGGAACAGGTTTCGAATTTATCAATTCAATCGCCGGTGGTGCTATTCCTAAGGAATACATTCCTAAGGTTGAAGATGGTATCAGAGAAGCTATGAACTCAGGACCAATCGCCGGATATCAGGTAGTTGACGTTGCAGTTGAACTGTACGATGGTTCATACCACGAAGTTGACTCATCTGAAATGGCGTTCAAGATCGCAGGTTCCATGGCATTTAAGGAAGCTGCCAAGAAGGGTGCTCCTGCACTTCTGGAACCAATCTTCAAGGTGGAAGTAACAGTTCCGGAAGAGTACATGGGAGACGTTATCGGTGATATCTCTTCAAGAAGAGGAAGAATCGAAGGTTCAGACATGAACAACGGAGCAGTTGCTGTAAGAGCAATGGTTCCACTGTCAGAAATGTTCGGTTACGCTACTGACCTGAGATCCAAGACTCAGGGTCGTGGTGTATATGTAATGCAGATGGACCACTTCGAAAAGTTACCTGATAGCCTAGTAGAAAAAATCGGAAAATAATAAATCATAAAATACAGAAAAGCTTTTTTAATCGGAGGAATTTAAAATGGCAAAACAGAAATTTGAAAGAACAAAACCGCATATTAATATCGGAACAA
>JBJESZ010000065.1:0-39482 GCA_051883055.1 Emergencia sp. | reverse complement strand
GGAGAAGGTCTCATTAAAACAGCATTCAAGGCTGACATGGGCGAAATCGAGACTATGGCACACTATAAGGGTGCAGAAAACTTCCTGCCCGGAGTTGATTTCATTCTTGATATAGGCGGTCAGGATATGAAATGCATGAAGATAAAGGATAACGCAATCTATAATATCATGCTGAACGAGGCCTGTTCCTCAGGCTGCGGTTCATTCCTTGAAACATATGCCAAATCAGTTAACCTTGACACAAATGCATTTGCAGAAGAGGCACTGTTCTCAAAGAATCCGGTGGATCTTGGAACAAGATGTACCGTGTTTATGAATTCAAAGGTTAAACAGGCGCAGAAAGAGGGGGCTACAATCGGAGATATTTCTGCAGGACTGTCATATTCCGTTATCAAGAATGCTCTGTACAAGGTAATCAAGCTAAGAAATCCTGATGAAGCGGGAGAAAAGATTGTTGTTCAGGGTGGTACATTTATGAACAACGCGGTTCTCAGAAGCATAGAAAAAATAATCGGCAGGGATGTAGTCCGCCCTGATATTGCAGGACTGATGGGTGCATACGGCTGCTCACTTATTGCAAAAGAGAACTATATTGAGGATTCAGAAAGCTCAATCCTTACAAGAGAACAGCTGGATGATTTCAAGGTGGAACATTCTAACGGCCGCTGCAACGGATGCGAAAACAGATGCATACTTACCATAAACAAATTTGCAGACGGTTCCAGGTTTATTACAGGTAACCGCTGTGAAAAAGGCGCAGGCGGGGCTGATCATGCCAAAATGCTTCCAAACCTCTATGCTTATAAGTTTAAGAGACTGTTTGATTACAAGCCTCTTTCGGACTTTGATGCAGTAAGAGGTACAGTTGGAATTCCAAGAGTGCTTAACATGTATGAAAACTTTCCTTTCTGGTTCACTCTGTTTACTTCTCTGAAGTTCAGAGTTGAGCTGTCGCCGCCATCAAGCAAGGTGATGTATGAAAAGGGAATGGACACCATCTCGTCTGATACGGCATGCTATCCTGCAAAGCTTGTTCACGGTCATATCAAGGCACTGGTGGACAATGGAGTAAAATGGATATTTTATCCATGTCTGAACTTCGAAAGAAAGGAAGACCCGACAGCTCAAAATCATTATAACTGTCCTATCGTTGCCACTTATCCGGAAGTAATAGCAAACAATATGGATGACATCTTTGCTGAAAATGACGTAAAGTTCTCACATCCGTTCTTACCATACGATAATGATCTGAGACTTGCAGAAATGCTGACTAAGGAATTTGCTTCCATGCATATTCCAAAGGACGAGATTGTGGTTGCTGTATCTAATGCCCGTAAGGAACAGAAAAAATATAAAACCGATGTCAGAAAGCAGGGCGAAAATGCTCTGAAATTTGCTCAGATGCATCATAAGAAATGCATAGTGCTTTCCGGAAGACCATACCACGTTGATCCTGAAATCAACCACGGTATAGATAAGCTAATAAATTCATTTGACCTTGTTGTTCTTTCCGAGGACTCGGTTCAGCATCTGGGTGAGGTTGCAAGACCATTGAGAGTACTTGACCAGTGGACATATCATTCAAGACTCTATAAGGCTGCAGCCTTTGCAGGTGAGCGTGATGATGTGGAACTGATTCAGCTGAACTCCTTCGGATGCGGCCTGGATGCCGTTACGACTGATCAGGTTGAAGAAATCTGTAATGCAAATAATAAGCTTTACACGGTTCTTAAAATAGACGAGGGTTCTAACCTGGGAGCAGCCAAGATCAGAATAAGATCACTTAAGGCTGCGATGGAAGAGCGTGAGAAGAACGGAATCAAGGCTAAGCCAAATCATCAGCCATTTGAAAGAAAGCTTTTCACTGAGGAGATGAGACCCGGATATACCATTCTTGTTCCTCAAATGTCACCGGTTCACTTTACATATCTGGAACCCGCGATGAGATCCTGCGGGTACAATGCTGTTCTGCTGCCTCCGGTGGACAAAAATTCTGTAGAAGAAGGTCTTCGCTATATAAATAATGATGCATGCTATCCTACGATTGTGACACTTGGACAGATTATCTCAGCGCTAAAGTCCGGAGAGTATGATCTGGATAAAACCGCTGTGTTCATGTCACAGACAGGTGGAGGATGCCGTGCAAGCAACTATGTTGCACTGCTGAGAAAAGCACTTAAGGATCTGGATATGGAGCAGGTCCCGGTTATCTCATTTAACATAGTCGGACTGGAAAAGAATCCGGGATTCAAGATTACACCGAAGATGGGAGTTAAACTCGTTGTAGGTGCTCTTTACGGTGATCTTATTATGAGAATTCTGTATGCTACCAGACCTTATGAAAAGGTTCCCGGAACATGTCAGGCTATACTCGACAAGTTCCATGACAGAATAGTCGATAATACAATCCACTTCAGCAGAAAAAAATATTCAGCTCTTGTTAGTGAACTTGTTGAAGCTTTCGATAATGTAGAAAGAACAGATGTGAAAAAACCAAAGGTTGGTGTTGTAGGAGAAATCCTTGTTAAATATCATCCTAACGCAAATAATGACATCGTAGGTATTATTGAGAGTGAAGGCGGAGAAGCTGTCGTTCTAGATTTGATTGACTTCTTCCTGTATGGTATGTACAATAAGCGCTTCAACTACGAAAACCTGTCGGGAAGATACAAGGACATGCAGATAAATGATCTTGCAATCAAGCTTATTGAATGGATGCGCAAGCCGATGAGAAAAGCTCTGAGAGAGAGCAGACATTTCACTGAACCTGCATATATTCAGGATACAGCTAAAGCGGCTTCCACTATTACTTCAATAGGTAACCAGTGTGGTGAGGGATGGCTGCTTACCGGTGAGATGATTGAGCTTGTACATAACGGTGTCGAAAATATCGTGTGTCTTCAGCCATTTGCATGTCTGCCAAACCATGTTACAGGAAAGGGTATGATGAAAGCCATCAGAAAGCTTAACCCTAAGGCGAATATAGCTGCCATAGACTATGATCCGGGTGCAAGCGATGTAAATCAGCTTAACAGAATTAAGCTGATGATGGCAACAGCTCATAAGAACATGCTTGAAAAAGAATAAATGATATAGTATAATAGTCCAGTTAATAATTATAAAAATAGATAAGGAGGTGTCTCCATGGGTAGACACGGTACAATAGCAGGAAGAAAAGCGGCACAGGATTCCAAGAGAGCTGCGTTATTTACAAAGTATGCAAAAGCCATTACGGTTGCAGCAAAAGACGGTGGAGATCCCGAATACAATGCCGGACTGAGAGTTGCAATTGAAAAGGCTAAGGCAATCAGTATGCCTAACGACAATATCCAGAGAGCTATAAAGAAAGGTACAGGCGAACTGGGCGGAGCATCATATGAAGAGCTGTCATTTGAAGGATACGGTGCAGGCGGTGTAGCCGTAATCGTAAACTGTCTGACTGATAACACTAACAGAACTACTTCATTTGTAAGATCCACATTCGACAAGCATGGCGGAAACCTTGGCACTCCGGGCTGTGTATCATATATGTTCTCAAGAAAGGGCGTTCTTATCATAGAAAAGACTGATGAAATCGATGAGGATGCACTGATGGAAGCAGCATTAGAAGCAGGAGCTGACGATATGGTAACAGAAGACGACAGCTTCACTGTTTACACAGAGCCAAACGCTTATACAGATGTTTATCAGGCACTTAAGGATGCAGGATATGAATTCATCGAATCTGATGTTGAATTCGTTCCATCAATGGAAAGCTCTCCATCAGACGAGCACGATATCGCAAAGCTGAGAAAGATGATCGACATCCTTGAGGACAATGACGACGTTCAGAAGGTTCAGACTAACTGTGCAGTAGATTTATACGAAGAATAATCCTTATACTATAGCAGATAATAAGACTTCACATTAACAGTGTGGAGTCTTTTTTTAGACAAAGAAAAACCCGAATGCAACGTTAGGATATAATTGACGCCCTATCAGATGATAGGTGGGCATTCTGTCTGGCGCGTCTGTCTTCCACTCGATGGAGGCCTGACATGTTCACCACGAACTCCGAATTCCCTAAGCAAAAGTGTAGGTTCAATTATGAGTCCCAACCGAAGCTTCAGGTTGTAATACTATTATATATCAAAGTGCACAAAATATCACTAATAAAATTTGGAAATACAGCTAAAAAACAAAAGCCTAAAGCATTGCCTAATCGTGCAAAAATGTTATAATAATAAATACGTATGTATAGACGTAATTTAGGAAAAAAGGACAAAAAATGAAACAGTTGAGACCGGAAGAAATACTAGAACAGACAATAAATTCAGGTGTGATAAAATCAGAGGGAAGCTTCAGAAAGCTGTTTCTTCTGGGAATAATGGCAGGCATGTTTATCGCCTTCGGCGGTGCAGCCGCAAATATGTGCAGCTATTATTTTCTTTCCAATCCTGCAACGGCAGGAATCGGAAGAATGATAAGCGGACTGATATTTCCTGCAGGACTTGTAATGGTAGTTCTGGCAGGCGGTGAACTATTCACAGGGAACTGTATGATGATTGCCGGCGTAATAGATGGAAGAATTTCTGTTAAGGGAATGCTGAGAAACTGGGTTATAGTATACATATCAAACTTCATCGGAGGTATCATAATTGCATGGACATTTGTATCATCTGGGTTGATTGGAACCGGAGACGGAATGCTGGAGGCCGTTACTGTAAGCAGTGCTGCAGCAAAGGTTTCAATGCCATTTGGTCAGGCATTTCTGAGAGGTATACTGTGTAATATTCTGGTCTGCATTGCGGTCTGGATTGGAACCGGCGCAGATTCAACAGTCGGCAAGATTTTCGGAATGTTCTTTCCGATATGGGCATTTGTTGCAGCAGGATATGAACACAGTGTGGCAAATATGTACTTTGTATCCGCAGGCCTGTTTGCTGCAGACGGAGGTGCAAGTATCGGTCTTACATGGCCGGCATTTCTTATAAACAACCTGATTCCTGTAACACTGGGTAATATAGTCGGTGGTGGAATTATGGTGGCTTCGGTATATTATTTTGCATTAAAGGAAAAGAAAAATGAGTGATCGTATAGTAATTATTGACGGGAACAGCTTAATAAACAGAGCCTACTATGCAATGCAGAGGCCTATGATTACCAAAGAGGGCGTGTATACTCAGGGAATCTATGGTTTTATCAATATGCTTACAAAGATTCAGGATGATTATTCACCTGATTATATTGCGGTAGCATGGGATCGTAAAGCTCCAACCTTCAGACACGAGGAATACAAGGATTACAAAGCAGGAAGAAAGAAGATGCCCATTGAACTTGCAATGGAGCTTCCTATTATGAAGGACATTCTGACTGCAATGAATATTTCTAATCTTGAAATCGACGGATTCGAGGCAGATGACATAATAGGCACTGTGGCAAGAATTGCGGAAGAAGAGGGCAAGGAACCATTAATCATTACAGGTGATAAGGATGCCCTTCAGCTTGCAACGGACAAAACACATATTCTGATAACACGCAAGGGAATATCGGAATTTGATCTGTATGACAGGGAAAAAATGATTGAGAGATATCAGCTTACTCCGCAGCAGTTTATCGACCTTAAGGGACTTATGGGTGATCAGTCCGACAATATTCCGGGAATTCCGGGAGTGGGCGAAAAGACAGGAATCAAGCTCCTGACACAGTTTGGCAGTGTGGCAAATCTTCTCGCAAACACCGATCAGATTTCTAATGCGAAGCTGCGTCAGAAGGTAGAGGATAATGCACAGCTCGCGGCTATGAGTAGGAGACTGGCCGAAATCAACAGATTTGTTCCACTGGATATTAACATTGAAGATTTCAGAGTTTCAGCGCCGGATTATCAGGCTCTTATTGATATTTACGTTAAGCTGGAGTTCAATTCTTTCCTCAAGAAGCTTAATCCTGCAGATATTCAGGATGCACTAGGCGTCACAGAGGAAAAAGAAATCAATTATACAGAAAATGTAATTGACAGTGTAGAATCTCTTTCCGCACTCTATGCAATTGAAAAAGGAAGCCCTGCCGTTATCAAAACTTTCAGTGACGGAAATCACGTTCAGGATCCGGTACTGACAGGCATGGCGATTCTTTCCGGTCGTGATTACTACTATATCAGCATTTCAGATGCTGATACAGAAAGAAAGCTTGTTGAAATACTGGATGAAAAAAAGCTCTCATATATCGGTCATGACCTGATTAAGGACTATTATGTCCTTATGCGCAAGGGTCAGACCGAATTTACTACCCTTTACGATACTGCTGTTGCAGGATACGTGCTTGATCCGACAAAATCCAGATATGATCTGAAGCTTCTTGCCTTTGAAATCCTGCACTGCGAGTTTCAGGACGAAAATGAATTCATGGAAGACAATGGTCAGATGGATCTGCTTGGCGGCACTGAAAAGAAATACAGAGAATTCGGACTCGAGTATTGTAAGACCGTAAACAGAATAAAAAAGCTTCAGGAAGAAAAAATCCATGATAATCAACTTGATTGTGTGTTTAACGAAGTTGAACTGCCGCTGATTGAGGTTCTGGCATCTATGGAAGCTGAAGGTTTTGATGTAGATGAAAATGTACTGAGTGGACTGGGAGAAATGCTCAAGGCAGAAATTGAAAGCCTGGAAGACGGCATTTTCACTCTTGCAGGCAAAGAGTTTAACATTAACTCACCACAGCAGCTTGGAAACGTGCTTTTTGAGGATTTGGGGCTGCCTTCGGGAAAGAAAACGAAAAGAGGATACAGCACAGGTGCTGATGTTCTTGAAAAGCTCAGGGATAAGCATCCGATAATAGATATGGTTCTCCAGTACAGAACCCTCACCAAACTTAACAGCACCTATGTTGAGGGACTGAAGCCTTTAATCGGCAGAGATCGCCGAATCAGAGCCCACTTCCAGCAGACAGTTACAGCAACAGGCAGAATTAGCTGCACAGAACCAAATCTGCAGAATATACCTGTTAAACAGGAGCTTGGAAGACAGCTCAGAAAGGCATTTGTATGCGATGAGAATGAGATACTTGTGGGTGCAGACTACTCACAGATTGAACTGCGTGTTCTGGCACATCTCTCCGGGGATGAAAACCTGATAGACGCATTCAACAAGGGTGATGACATTCACAGAAATACTGCATCCAGAGTCTTCAACATTCCTTACGATGAGGTAACACCTCTCGACAGAAGCCGCGCTAAGGCAGTAAACTTCGGTGTTATTTACGGAATGAGCGGATTCGGTCTTTCCGAAAACCTTCACATTACAAGAAAAGAAGCGGAGAAGTATATTGCCGATTATTTCCATAAGCACGATGCTGTTAAACGTTTTATGGATGGTGAAATTGCTTTCTGCAAGGAAAACGGATATACAAAGACTATAATGGGCAGAAAAAGATATATTCACGAAATCAATTCATCGAATTATATGACTAGAAATCTTGGTGAACGACTTGCGATGAACAGCCCGATTCAGGGTAGTGCAGCTGATATAATCAAAATCGCCATGATCAGGGTTTACAGGGAACTTAAAGAAAAGAATTACAGATCAAAGCTTATTCTTCAGGTTCACGACGAACTGATTATCAAAGCTGACATGTATGAAAAAGACCGGATTGAAGAGCTTCTTGTAAGGAATATGGAAGAAGCCATGCAGCTTAAGGTGAAGCTCGAAAGTGATCTGAACACAGGTGAAACCTGGTATGAACTTAAATAAAACACGAACTGAGGGGTATGGGAATGACGGTAATTGGACTGACAGGAGGAATTGGCACCGGAAAGTCAACGGTGACTGATTATTTGTTGAAAAAAGGTTTTCCGGTTATTGATGCAGATGAAATTTCACGCAAAATTACAGAGAAGGGAAGTCCGGTTCTCCAGACAGTAAGAGAAAAATTTGGTGATGAGTATTTTAACAGCGACGGATCCATGGACAGAAAAAAAATGGCCGGCCTTGTTTTCAACAGTCCGTCTCACAAGGCTTTGCTGGAAGGCATAATAACATCTGAGGTGCTCAGACGTGTGGAGAAGGAGATAGATCTTTTGAAAGAGACGAACGAGACAGACCTTGTTTTTCTTGATGCGCCTTTGCTGTATGAATCAGGTGCTGATAGAATGACTGATTCAGTCTGGGTTATTACAGCAGATGAGGAGATACGGATTCAGCGTGTTATGAAAAGGGATAACTGCACGCGAGATGAAGTAATGGAACGTATCAGAAATCAGATGTCCTGCGGTGAGAAGGCTGAATTGGCACAGGAGTTAATTGATAATTCGAAGGGAAGGGAAGAACTCTACCTGCAGATAGAGGAGTTGTTGATAAAATATGCTGATAGATAGTAGTAAAAGCAGACCACAGAAAATTTTTGATTTTCTGCACGCCCATATACTTGTAATTATTGTAGGCATCGTGATTGTTTCCAGCCTTCTTTCTATGGTTGCAATTATAACATCTGACGACGAAAAAAAGGACGGAGAGGATAACAGTATCGTTTATGAAGATATAGACACACTGTATTTTGCCATGAACAATATTAAATCACTGAATCCGCTGACCTCTAAAGATGAAGATACATACTATATCAGCCAGATAGTTTACGATGGTCTCTTTACATTAGACGAGGGTCTTAACATTAAACCGGATCTGGTCAGCAAGTATTCAACTGATGCAAAGAACGGAACAGCAAAGCTGACATTGAGAAAAGCAAAATTCAGTGACGGGGAGAGCCTTACTGCATATGATGTTGAATATACTGTAGATACAATTAAAGATTTAGGCTCAGGCAGCCCTTACTACAGATATGTAAATAAGATTGATTACGTGGAGGTTCTGGGAACAAGAAGCCTTAAAGTTTACTTTAAGAAAAAATATGATGCATCACTGGACAATCTGGTATTCCCAATTGTTTCAAGAAACAGCTACGAAAGGGGTACAGATGGTGTTCCGGGCACAGGACCCTACAAATATTACAAGTATAATAAACAGAAAACTCTTACTCTGAAACCGAATAAGTATTATTTCGGCGAAAAAGCTCAGGGAAAGATAGTTTTTAAATATATAAAAAACAAACAGTCGGTAGTTGGACTGATTACCGCAGATATGATAACTGCGTATATTAACAAAGCATCAGATGCTGATGTAATTGCTGAGGACAGAAACCTCAAATACACATCAATTACATCTCCTGAGGCTGAATATCTTGGATTTAACTTTAAAAATGAGCTTCTTGCAGATAAAAAAATGAGACAGGCTATTGCCTATGCTATAGATGCTGAAAGCATCATAAATGAGAATTACGGAGGTACTGCCGTAATGTCTGATTCAATTTATTATCCTGGCTTTATGGGGAAATCCACAGAAGGCAAAAGATTCAGTGTGGATCAGAGAAAGTCTGCAGCGTTACTCGAAGAACTCGGACTTAATCAGACAAACGGAGAAGGGTACCTTCTTGATAAGAACGGTAATATTGTCGAATTTACTATTGTTGTCAACAGTAACGACGATAGCCGACTGGACACTGCTTCTTCAATTGCAGATGACCTTGCAAAGGTAGGTATAAAAGTAAATGTTAAAGGATTAGAATGGAATAATTATCTGAAAGCATTGAAAAAGAACAGATATGACCTTTATCTTGGAGGATATACCTTTGATAAGCAATTTAATTTAAAGTCACTGTTTGACAAAGACGCTGTAAAGGGATATAATAGTAGCGATGTGCAGGCATATCTTAATAGAATGGAGGCTTCAATGACTGCCGAGAAGCAGGCGGAAACTTTCGACGGTCTTGATTTACTTCTTGCCGATGAGGTTCCATACTATTGCATATGCTATAAGACATACGGATTTACAACTGTTAAACATTTTGAGAGTCAGGTTTCACCTACATTCTTTGATATTTACAGAGGATGTGAGAACTGGAAGTGGCAGAAAGCCGTAAATGTATCTGATGAAAACCGGGACTCAGACAGTTAGTTGATTCTGCGGCTGTGGCGGAATGGCAGACGCGCACGGTTGAGGGCCGTGTGGGGAAACCCGTGCTGGTTCAAGTCCAGTCAGCCGCACCAATGATTGTAAAAATCGTTGACGGGAATTTAGCTGTATGTTAGAATGTTGACGTTGTGCCGGCGTGATGGAATTGGCAGACGTGCGGGATTCAAAATCCCGTGGTGGCAACACCGTATGGGTTCGACCCCCATCGCCGGCACCATAAAAATTGGTTAATTGTATTATTTCGGAGGTAAATATGGGTAACAACAATCAGTTAATCGGAAATATTGTAATGCTAGTGGTTATTTTCGCCGCATTCTATTTCTTCCTGATCAGACCACAGAAAAAGAAGGACAAGCAGGTTCAGGACATGCGAAACGGACTTCAGGTCGGAGATGAAATCGTTACTATCGGCGGTATCTGCGGCAAGATCGTGAAGACTAAACCTGACACTATCGTTATTCAGGTAGGTGCTGACAGAGTTAAGTTTGAAATGATGAGATGGGCCGTATCTTCTGTTACAAGCACTAAGAATACTGCTCCTGTACAGGAAGAAGAGGAACCAAAGAAGGTAACACCTAAGAGACTGAAGAAGAGTGATGCAGAAGCTGAAGAAGAGGCTCCTGAAGAAAAATAAACTGATAAGCGGATTATCAAACAATACATCGACACAGCTGATTTACGGCTGTGTTTTTTTTATCGTCCAAGGCTTGCACTTTTGCAATTTATCCTTGATGAAGGTCGTAAAAAGTAGTAAAATAGAATGTAAAATAAAATGCCCTATTTATAGGCTTAATATAAACCTAGGGATAAAAATAAGGAGAAAGAGAGACAATTAAATGAAGGCAAAACTTAAGAAAGTATTAGCTGTTCTAATCGTTCTTGCAGTGGCTTTTGGATGGTATGTTACATGCCTGGGTATCGGTCCTGTAAATTCCATTAAAGACACTATGAAGTTCGGCTTAGACATTAACGGAGGTGTGTACGTCGTTCTGGAAGCAGACCAGGATGAGGTTGCAAAAATGTCTGATGATGAACTTAGACAGGTTATGGAACAGACAAGAGCGGTACTGAACAACCGTGTAAATGCTATGGGTATTTCAGAAGCAACAGTTTCAATTGAGGGAACTGACAGACTAAGAGTTGAAATGCCGGGTGTAGAAAATGCAGAAGAAGCAATTCAGCAGATCGGACAGACTGCACAGCTGAGTTTTCTTTTAGCTGACGGCAGTGTTGTACTGACTGGTGAAGATGTTAAAGATGCAGGTATCGACACGGATACTGAACATGGCGGATATAAAATCAATCTGGAATTCACGTCTGCCGGAGCTGACAAGTTCACAGAAGGAACCAGAATGGCATCCTCCGGTACTGTTGAGGTCAATGAAGTTTTTGCACAGCTGGGTGTAAGTGAAAGAGCTATCGTCATTATGCTTGACGACAGCATTGTTACTGCTCCAACATGCGATCAGACCATTGCACAGGCATCATGTGAAATTACAAGTGGTAACGGCGGCTACTCCAAGGAGGAGGCTTCTAATACCGCTGCACTGATTAAGGGTGGTGCTCTTCCAATTTCATTACACGATATTACATCCTCAGTACAGACCGCAACAATCGGTGAAGATGCACTTAACAAGAGCGTTGTTGCAGGATTAATCGGTCTGGGACTTGTATTCCTGCTGATGATTATTGTTTACAATATTCTTGGTGTTTTTGCAGATATCGCACTGATGCTGTATGTGCTGCTTGTACTCTGGATCATGGCCGGAATGGGAACAGTTCTGACTCTTCCCGGTATTGCCGGTATCATCCTGTCAATAGGTATGGCAGTTGACGCAAACGTCATCATCTTCTCAAGAATAAAAGAAGAAATCGCTAAAGGAAAATCTGTAAGAGTCGCTGTTGATCAGGGCTTCAAAAATGCACTTACAACTGTACTTGATGCACAGATTACAACACTGATTGCTGCTGTTGTCCTTTACGAAATCGGTTCAACTACAGTTAAGGGATTTGCGCTTACACTTATGATAGGTATCGTTGTAAGTATCTTTACAGCAGTTGTAATCACACAGCTGTTTGTTGGACTTGTCGCAGAAAGTAAGACCTTCGGAAAGAACAAATTCTTTGGTGTAAGTGAAGAAGGCGTTCCTAAGAAGATTATTAAGAAGGAATTTGACTTCCTTAAGAAGAGAAAAATTTTCTATGCAATCAGTACATGCATTATCGTTGTTGGTCTGGTATTCTCAGTTGTCAGAGGCTTCAACTACGGTATTGACTTCACAGGTGGTACAATGATGCAGATTGACATGGGCAAGACTGTAAGCTCAGAAGAAGTTAAGGAAACACTTAAGGATTATGACTTAAAAGACCTTTCTGTCGTTTTGACCGGTAAAGATAACGATCAGGTTGTAATCAAGACCGTGAATGCTCTTGACAGTGAAGCAAGACAGGAAGTTGTAAAGACATTAGGAGACAAGTACGGAATCAGTGATGAAAATGTACTTGCATCCGAGGAATTTGGTCCTACAGTAGGTAAGGAGCTTAAGACTAATGCATTTAAGGCTGTTATTATAGCTGCAATATGTATGCTGATTTACATAATCTTCAGATTTAAATCATGGAAGTACGGTGCAGCTTCAATTGCCGGAATTGTACATGACGTGCTTATTGTTCTTGCATTCTATGCAATATTCAATGTAACAATCAACAATCCGTTTATTGCAGGTATTCTGACAGTTGTAGGTTACTCAATAAACGATACAATTGTAATATTCGACAGAATCAGAGAAAACAGAAGACTGCATCATCGTAAACAGTCTAATGAAGAGATTATCAATCACAGTATCAACCAGACTATTGACAGATCTGTGATGACAAGTCTTACAACATTAGTCGGCATGCTTGCACTGTTCTTCATGGTATCAACATCAATCAGAGAATTCGTTCTGCCACTGATTGTAGGTGTACTTGTGGGAACATATTCTTCCGTATTCCTGTGCAGTCCACTGTTCTATGAACTGAACAAGAACGAGGGTAAATCAAAGTATGTTCGCGAAAACCGCGGAAAAAAATAATATAAAATAAAAGAATTAGAATCAGGAGCACCAGGCTACATGGACACTAAATCTCAATTTTTATCTGAAATAACAAGTATAAATCCAAATTACAACACCGAGCTGATTGGTAAGGCTTATGATACTGCCAAGACATTACATGAAGGGCAGTTGAGAAAAAGCGGCGAGCCTTATCTTATTCATCCAGTTGCCGTTGCCAAACTATTGGCACGGCTTGGAATGGATGAAGAAACAATCGTCGGTGGTCTTTTGCATGATGTTGTAGAGGACACAGAGTATACAAGAGAACAGCTTGTTTCAGAGTATGGTGAAGATGTAGCACTCCTGGTAGACGGTGTAACCAAGCTCGGTAATATCAAGTTTGATTCCAAAGAGGAAGCGCAGGCTGAAAATCTGAGAAAAATGTTCCTGGCAATGTCTAAGGACATCAGGGTTTTGATTATCAAGCTTGCTGACAGACTTCACAACATGAGAACTCTCGAATTCATGAAGCCTGAGAAGAAGATTGAAAAATCAAGAGAAACTATTGATATCTATGCACCTCTTGCAAGCAGACTTGGAATATATACCATTAAATTTGAACTGGAGGATACTGCTCTTAAGTATCTTCAGCCTGAAATATATGAGACTCTCAAGGTTGAAGTAAACGAGAAGAAAGAGCAGAGACTTCAGTTTATAAACGAAGTAATCGACGAGATAAAAGAAGCTCTTGATGACATGGGTATAGAATATGAAATCAAGGGACGTTCCAAACATCTGTACAGTGTGTATAAGAAGATGGTACTGCAGCATAAACAGCTGGATGAAATTTTTGATCTGACTGCTGTAAGAGTTATCGTTGACAGTGTGCGTGACTGCTACGCGGTACTGGGTCAGGTACACACAATGTGGAAACCGCTGCCCGGCAGATTTAAAGATTATATCGCTATGCCTAAGCCTAATATGTATCAGTCACTTCATACTACAGTTTTAGGCGACAACGGTGAGCCTTTTGAAATTCAAATCAGAACTCGTGAAATGCATCAGGTTGCTGAGTACGGTATCGCAGCCCACTGGAAGTATAAGGAGGGCGATACCAAAGGCGATCAGAACAGTGAAGATCTGAAGCTTGCATGGGTTCGCCAGACACTGGAATGGCAGAATGAACTTAAGGATCCTAAAGAATTTATGGAAACTCTGAAAATGGATCTGTTTGCCAGCCAGGTATTTGTATTTACACCAAAAGGAGAAGTACTTGATCTTCCCGCAGGGTCAACTCCTCTGGATTTTGCATTTAAAATTCATACGGCAGTGGGATGTAAATGTGTCGGCGCAAAGGTAAACGGCAAAATGGTGACTATAGACCATAAGCTGAATAACGGTGACATTGTCGAAATTGTTACATCATCCAACTCCAGCGGCCCCAGCATTGACTGGCTGAAGATTGCAAAGAGCTCGACTGCCAGAACAAAGATAAGACAGTGGCTGAAAAAGGAAAATAAATCGGATGACGTATCAAGAGGAAAGGATCTATTAGATAAGACTGTCCGAAAGAAAGGCTATGATCCGCAGATTGTCTGCAAGGAATCATACCTTAAAAGGGGACTTAAGGACATCAATATCAATACAATGGAGGAACTGTACACTCAGATAAGCAAGGGCGGAACCCTGCTGAGCAGATACATCAACTTCCTTGTAGGATACATGAATGAAGACAAAAACCTTGAGGAAAAGAAGGCAAAGGAAAAGGAAGAGGCTCTTCTTAAACTCAGGGAGAATAAGAAAAACAAACAGATTAATAAGAACAGTGATAACCCTGGAATTATTGTTAAGGGTATGGATAATCTGATGATCAGAGTATCAAGATGCTGCAATCCTGTCCCGGGTGATGAAATTATCGGTTTTATAACCAAGGGAAGAGGAATATCGGTTCACAGGGTTGACTGTTCAAATGTAAAATCACTTCCGGAATCTGAAAGAGCAAGATTCATAGATGTTGAATGGGAGGATTTAACTGTAGGCAAGTCATATAACGCGGATATCTGTCTGGTCTGCAGTAACAGAAAAGGTATGCTTTCTGATATTTCCAAGGTATGCGATGATCACGACGTCAAGATTATGGGTATAAATGCGAAGACCGGAGATGACGGTTCTGCAACCATCAATCTGACCATTGCAATTGGAAGTACGCAGCAGATGCAGAGAATTCTGAGAGCATTCAGAAATATTGAAGACGTGCTGAATGTATACAGGGCACGCGGATAAAACTATTATCAGTGGAGAATAGAGATGACAGTAAAAAAGTTTATTACAGGTCCGGTACAGGCCAACACATATCTTGTTTATGACGATACAAAAGATGGTTTTGTTGTCGATCCGGGAGCATATAACGCACAGCTTAATCAGATGATTGAGCAGGAGGGGATTAACCTTAAGTACATTGTTCTTACTCATGGACACGCGGATCATATCGGCGGGGTTGAATCTGTTCTTAAGCTTTGTCCCGATGCAAAGATTATTGCACATAAGCTGGAAGAAGAGATGCTTACGAAACCTGAACTTAACATTTCTGTTGAGATATACGGAAAGCCGATAATTATCAAAACCGACATATTTGTAGATGATATGGATTCAGTGAAATGTGGAAACATGGAGCTTGTTTTTATGCATACACCGGGTCATTCTGTTGGAGGAATGTGCATCCTTTGTGACGGATGTATCTTCAGTGGAGATACATTATTCAGGGCATCAATCGGCAGAACGGACTTTGAAGGTGGATCTTTTCCGCAGATTATTAAATCCATAAAAGAAAAGCTTTTCGTATTCCCGGATAATACTCTGGTTTACCCGGGACATATGAGTGAAACTACGATTGGTTATGAAAAGGAGTACAATCCTTTTGTATAATATAAAGATTTTAAATTATGAAAAACAGTATCTTCTGGAGGAACTAATAAAAGTCTTTCTCAGACCTGATCAGTACCGGCTCCTTAAAGAGGAGGATATTCCGGATGAGGATGCGATTATCCTCAATGAGAGTAATTCAGATGATCGAAATGAGATTAAACGGGAGATCTATGATAAGCTGTCCGAACTGACGGGGATGAAGCCGGAATGGGGTATACTGACAGGTATAAGACCGGTAAAGCTGTACGGCGAAATGCTTGTGGCAGATGGTCAGGATAAGGCGAAGGAACAGCTCCGCAATTCATATTACATAAGCGATGAAAAGCTTGATCTGATATGTGATATATACGACAGACAGATCAGGTTTTGTGGAGATGCTCCTGAAAAATCTGCATGTGTATACATCGGTATTCCATTCTGCCCTACAAGGTGTGTATACTGTTCATTTGCATCAAATCAGGTAGGAGATGATGAAATTGAGAAGTATGTTCAGGCTCTTTTAAAAGAGGTCTCTTATGTAGGAAATAGAATGCGGCAGACAGGAATATATGCCGAATCAATATATATAGGGGGAGGTACCCCTACCACACTGACTGCAGAGCAGCTGGAGGTTTTGATAGAAACCGTATTTGAAAGCTTTGATACAGACAGACTTGTTGAGTTTACCGTAGAAGCCGGCAGACCGGATACTATTACACCTGAGAAGCTCAGGGTATTAAAGGAGCATGGAGTTCACCGAATCAGTATAAATCCGCAGTCTATGAAAAAAGAAACTCTGGAACTTATCGGAAGAAACCACAGACCTGAGGATATCACCAAGGCCTTTGAAATGGCGAAACTGGAAGGAATTGATAATATTAACGCTGATATTATTGCCGGACTTCCAGAGGAGAGCCCGGAAGACTTTGTTAATACTCTTAAGACTGTGATCGCAATGGAACCGACAAATATAACGGTTCATTCTCTTGCGGTAAAGAGAGCATCCAGGCTGAAGGATATCAGTCCTGATTTTCATTATAAGCAGGCTCAGCTTGTGGCTGAGATGCTTGATGAAGGTCGGAAGATTCTTGATGATGCGGGATATAAGCCATACTATCTGTATCGTCAGAAGCATATGGCAGGAGCCTTTGAAAATGTTGGGTATTCTCTGCCGGGAAAGGAATGCATTTACAATATACGAATTATGGACGAGCATCAGCATAATATTGCTATGGGTGCGGGAGGCATTACAAAAGTATATTTCCCGAAGGAAAACAGGCTTGAGAGGGTGCCCAACGTATACAATTATGAAGAATATATAAATCGTATAGATGAAATGATAAACAGAAAAGAAGAAAATTTATTTAAGGAGGTTAATATTAATGGCGATTAATGCACCTAAGGGGACTAAAGACATGATGCCGGATCAGGCTTACAGATGGCACTATGTTGAAAAAAAGTTCTCAGAAATTTGCGACAAGTATGGATTCAAAGAAATCAGAACACCTGCTTTCGAACATACTGAACTGTTTAACAGAGGAGTAGGTGAGACTACAGATATTGTACAGAAGGAAATGTACACCTTCAACGATCACGGAAACAGAAGCATTACTCTAAAACCGGAGGGTACATCTCCTGTTTGCAGATCATTCATCGAACACAAGCAGTATGCTGAAGTACAGCCGACAAAATATTACTACATTACACCTTGTTTCAGATATGAAAAGCCGCAGTCAGGAAGACTAAGAGCTTTTCATCAGCTCGGTATAGAAATATTCGGCACAAACAATATGCTTGCAGATACAGATGTAATATGTCTTGGATATGATTTCCTTCATGAAATGGGAATCCACGACATTAAGCTTAAGATTAACAGCGTGGGCTGTCCTGAATGCAGACAGAAGCACAGGGAAGCTTTGAAAAAGTTCCTGGAGCCTGTATATGATCAGCTCTGCAATACATGCAAGGACAGATATGAAAGAAATCCTATGAGAATTCTGGATTGCAAGTCTGAAATCTGTCAGGAGCTGGTGAAGGATGCTCCTGATATGCTGGATTATCTTTGCGATGACTGCCGTGATGCGTTTGAAGATGTTAAAAAGAACTTAGATGCGCTTGGAATTGAATACATAGTTGACCCTAGAATAGTTAGAGGTCTTGACTATTACACCAAGACTGCATTTGAATTTGTAACAGACAGTAACGGAACTCAGGGTACTGTATGCGGTGGAGGAAGATATGATCACTTAATAGAAGAAATTGGTGGACCTCCAATTCCTGGTGTTGGTTTTGGTCTTGGTATTGAAAGACTTCTAATGCTCATGGATGAAAAGGGAGTTGAAATTCCTCAGCCTGAACCGGTTAAAGCATTTATTGCTGTAATGGGTGATGAAGCTAAACTGTTTGGTCTTAAACTTCTGAGAGAACTTCGTCAGAAGGGTGTTAAGGCTGAAATGGATACACTCGCAAGAAATATCAAGGGTCAGTTTAAGTATGCTGACAGACTTGGTGCAGAATATACAGTTGTAATCGGCGATAATGAAATTGCTGAGGGCATTGTATCTGTTAAAGAGATGGCTACTTCTCAGCAGAAAGAAGTTAAGCTGGAAGATTTAGTTGAAGAACTATCAAAGTAACTATCAAATAAAGGGAGAGCTTTAGTATAATGGCAGAACTATTTAAAAGAACACATATGTGTGGCGTTTTGGGAATGGACAATGTTGGAGAAGAGGTCGTTCTTAACGGCTGGGTTTCCAAGCAGAGGAGTCTTGGGGGACTTATCTTTGCAGATCTTAGAGATAAGAGCGGAATTGTTCAGATTGCATTTGATGACACTACAGAAAAAAGTGTTTTTGATAAGGCAGAAACTTTAAGAAGTGAATATGTAGTTGGAATTAAGGGAACAGTTAAGGAGAGAGCCTCCAAGAACCCTAACATTCCTACCGGAGATATTGAAGTAGCAGCTACTGATATTATAATCTATTCTGCTGCTGATACACCGCCGATCTACATTAAGGACGACGACAATGTGGACGATAATCTTCGTCTTAAATACAGATATCTTGATTTAAGAAAGCTTAAGATGCAGGAAAATCTTCGTTTCAGACATAAGGTATGCAAGCTTGCAAGAGACTACTTTGATGAAAACGGTTTTACTGAAATCGAAACACCGATCCTGATAAAATCAACACCTGAGGGTGCAAGAGACTATCTGGTGCCAAGCAGAGTTAACCAGGGAAGTTTCTATGCACTCCCACAGTCACCACAGCTGTTTAAACAGCTGCTTATGGTTAGTGGATGTGACAGATATATGCAGATTGCAAAGTGTTTCAGAGACGAGGACCTTAGGGCGGACAGACAGCCTGAATTTACACAGATTGACCTGGAAATGTCGTTTGTGGATCAGGATGATGTAATCAATATGCAGGAAGGCTTCCTGAAGAGAGTATTCAAGGAGCTTATGGGAATTGATATTCAGACTCCTTTCCCGAGACTTCCTTATGATGAGGCAATGGAGCGATTCGGAAGCGACAAGCCTGACACACGTTTCGGATTCGAACTTAAATCATTAAACGATACCGTTTCCGGCACTGATTTCAAGGTATTTGCTGATGCGCTTGCAAATGGTGGAGATGTGAGAGGTATCTGTATAGATAACGCCTCAGATAAGTTCAGCAGAAAAGATATAGACAAGCTGACTGACCTTACGAAGCACTATGGTGCTAAAGGTGTTGTATGGGTCAGAGTTGAAGAAAATGAAATCAAGTCTTCTGTGAACAAGTTCTTCAGCCAGGAAGAGCTGGCTGAAATCGCTAAGGTATTTGATGCGAAGCCAAATGACCTTATTCTTATTGTTGCAGACAGAGCAAAGGTTGTATTCGACAGCTTGGGATTCTTAAGAAGACATATTGCGGGAATTCTGGGTCTGTTAGATGATAAGAAGTTTAATCTTCTGTGGGTAACAGACTTCCCTATGTTTGAAAAGGACGATGAAACAGGCGAATTAAAGGCAATGCATCATCCGTTCACACATCCGAAAGTGGAGGATATTCCTCTTCTTGATACAGCTCCTGAAAAGGTTAAGGCTGATGCGTATGATATCGTTCTTAACGGCGTAGAGTTAGGCGGCGGAAGTATCAGAATTCACGAACGTGACTTACAGGCTAAGATGTTCAAGGTACTGAAGCTTACTGATGAGGAATGTCAGGAAAAATTCGGATTCCTTCTTGAAGCATTTAAGTACGGTGCACCGCCTCATGGTGGGCTTGCATATGGACTTGACAGACTTGTTATGCTGCTGACAGGAGAAAACAGCATCAGAGAGGTTATGGCATTCCCTAAGAATCAGAATGCTCAGTGTATGGTTTGCGAAGCACCGGGACTAGTTGAGGATGCACAGTTAGAAGAATTAGGAATATGCATAAAATAGGAATACTTGGCGGTTCATTTGACCCTATACATTACGGACATATAGCAATTGCCACCTCGGCTCTGGAGGAATGTAAGCTTGACAAGGTTATTCTGATGCCGACAAAGAATCAGCCATTCAAGGTTGGAAGACACAGTGCTGATGAATCAGACAGACTTAATATGGTTCGCATTGTTGCAGAAGAATATGAGGGTTTTATATGTTCTCCTTATGAGATGGATCACGATTACATTTCATATACCTACAACACGTTGACTGAACTGGAAAGGATTTATGAAGACAGTGTTCTTTATTTCATACTGGGAACTGATTCATTTCTGGATCTGGAAACCTGGTACAAGGGGAAAGAACTGCTCTCCAGGATATCTTTCATTGTTGCCGTAAGACCGGGATATAAGGAAAGTGAAACCATGGAGACAATCGAACGTTACAGAAATATGTATCATTCAGATATCACAGTTTTGAATAATCCTGTACTGAATATTTCTTCTACAAATATCCGTCGCTGTGTGGAAGAGGGGAAGCCCATAAATCAATTTGTTCCACAGTGCATAGAGGAGTATATAAATGAACATGGATTATATAAAGAAGGAAATATCTGATTATATAGAAAAGAATCTTTCAGAAAAAAGACGAATTCACACTGAAGGTGTTAGAAAAACTGCTGTAAGGTTAGCTGAGAAATACGGTGAAGACGTTGATAAAGCTGAAGTCGCAGCTCTTTGTCATGATATGTACAGGGGCATAAAGGTGGACTTATTAAATAATTACGTAAACCGGTTAGGGCTTGACAAAAAGTATATGGATAATCCGAATCTTGCCCACGGAAAGATTGCAGCGGTTATGATAAAAAAGGTATACGGCATAGATGATCAGGATATTATCAATGCCGTAAGCTTCCATACTACCGGAAGAGCGGGAATGTCAGAACTGGAAAAAATAATTTATCTGGCTGACGCAATTGAGCCGGGCAGAGATTATCCGGGTGTGAATCAGCTGAGAGAGGCTGTGGACAGAGGCCTGGATGAGGCACTGATAATGTCGCTGGAAAGAACAATCGAGTACGTCAGACAGCAGGGTCACTTCCTGGATGAAGATACTTTAAAGGCTAGAGATTATTATTTAAAAGAGGAGAAACCGATTAATGAACAATAGAGAATATGCTTTGCTTGCAGCAAAAGTACTGGACAGTAAGAAGGCAACCGATATTACTGTTATTGATATTATGGAAAAAGCATCCTTTGCTGACTATATGGTAATTGCAACAGGTAATTCTGACAGACAGGTGTACAGCCTTGTTGATGATGTAGAAGATGCATTTGCAAAAGAGGGACTCTTTGTAAAGAGCATCGATGGTAAACAGAACTCCGGATGGGTTCTGATGGACTTTGGCGATATCGTCGTTAACGTTTTTAATAAAGATACCAGAGAAAAGTACAACATTGAAAAAGTATGGGGTGACTGCACTTTTATAGAAGTTGAGAATGGAGAAGAAAATGAATGAGAAGTACAATTTCAGAGAGATAGAAGAAAAATGGCAGAAATACTGGGAGGAAAACAACACATTTAAAACCGTAGAGGACGAGAGCAAAAAAAAGTACTACGTCCTTGAAATGTTCCCATATCCTTCCGGTAAGCTTCATATGGGACATGTAAGAAACTATTCAATAGGTGATGTTATTGCAAGATGTCTCAGCATGCAGGGTTATAATGTTCTGCATCCAATGGGTTTCGACTCATTTGGCCTGCCGGCTGAAAATGCTGCTATTAAAAATGGTGTGGAACCCGGAACCTGGACATGGAACAATATCCACGAGATGGAAGAACAGCTTAAACAGCTGGGACTTTCATATGACTGGGACAGAGAGGTTCAGACATGTAATCCGGAATATTACAAGTGGATGCAGTGGATTTTCATTCAGTTCTATAATAAGGGACTGGCATATAAGAAGGAAAATCCTGTTAACTGGTGTCCAAGCTGTCAGACTGTACTGGCCAATGAACAGGTAGTTGACGGATGCTGTGAAAGATGTGGAACTGCAGTAGGCAAGAAGAACCTATCACAGTGGTATTTCAAGATTACAGATTATGCTGACAGACTTCTTAACAATCTTGACAAGCTTGAGGGATGGCCTAACAAGGTTAAGGTTATGCAGAAGAACTGGATAGGCAAATCAACCGGTGCAGAAATCGACTTCAAGATTGACGGAACTGACAAAATAATGAAGGTATTTACTACACGTGCTGATACATTATTTGGTGTTACCTATATGGTAATGGCACCGGAACATCCTTATGTAATGGAGCTTGTAAAGGGCACAGAATATGAAGCACCGGTTCTTGAATATCTTGAAAAGGTTGAGCATATGAACGACATTGAAAGAACATCCACTTCTAACGAAAAGACAGGTGTGTTCATCGGAAAATATGCAATCAACCCTGTAAACGGAAAGAAGGTTCCAATCTTCATTTCTGACTATGTACTTATGGGATACGGTACAGGAGCAATCATGGCTGTACCTGCACATGACCAGAGAGACTTCGACTTTGCAAAGAAATTTAACCTGGAAATTATTCCTGTAGTTGACACTGATGATCTGGAAATTGATGTTAATAATCTTAAGGAAGCTTTTGCAGCTCAGGGTAAGATGATTAACTCCGGCAAGTTCAACGGCATGGACAATAAAGAGGCTATTGAGGCAGTAATTGAATGGCTTGATTCCGAAGGAATCGGAAAGAAGACTGTGAACTACAGACTTCGTGACTGGCTGATTTCAAGACAGAGATACTGGGGAACTCCAATTCCTATGATTTACTGCGACGACTGCGGATGGGTACCTGAAAAAGAGGAAAATCTTCCTGTTCTTCTGCCTACGGATGTTGAGTTCACAGGTAAGGGCGAATCACCGTTAACAACATCCAAATCCTTTGCAGAGTGCACCTGTCCAAGATGCGGCAAGAAGGCTACAAGAGAAATGGATACAATGGACACATTCCTTGACTCTTCATGGTATTTCCTGAGATACTGTGATCCAAAGAATACAGAAGCAGCCTTCGATAAAAAGAAAGTTGATTACTGGATGAATGTTGACCAGTACATCGGTGGTGTGGAACATGCAATTCTTCACCTGATGTATGCAAGATTCTTCCAGATGGCATTATATGATCTGGGTCTTGTTTCCACTGAGGAACCGTTCAGAAATCTGTTAACTCAGGGAATGGTTAACAAAGATGGAAGAAAGATGAGTAAGTCCCTAGGAAATGTTGTCAGCCCTGAGGAAATTATCAATAAGTATGGTGCCGATACTGCAAGACTGTTCATTCTGTTCGCGGCACCACCGGAAAGAGAACTTGACTGGTCAGACAAGGGAGTTGAGGGAAGCTACAGATTCCTTAACAGAGTATGGCGTCTGGTATATGAGTTTGTGAACAGCGATAAGTCTGTTGACGATTCATACCAGATCAGAACAAACGCAGATAAAGAACTGAATTATGTTCTTAACACTACAATCAAGAAAGTTACTGAGGATGTGGGAGGACGTTTCAGCTTCAATACAGCTATCAGTTCTATTATGGAACTTGTAAACGAATTATACAGATATAAGGAATTACCTGACGCAAATCAGGCATTCCTGAAGAAGGCTATTGAGGTTCTAGTAGTTATCCTTTCACCGTTCACACCTCATATTTGTGAAGAAATGTGGGAATCTCTTGGATTCACAGATTCACTAGCAAAAGTATCATGGCCTGAATATGACGAATCAGCATTAGTAAAGGATACTATCGAAATCGTAGTTCAGATTAATGGAAAAGTTAAAGAAAAGATGATTGTAGATAACAATCTAAGCCGTGATGAGCTGGAAAAGACAGCACTGGAAAGTGATGCTGTTAAGGCTCTTACAGAGGGAAAAAACGTTGTAAAGGTAATTGCTGTTCCTAATAAGCTTGTTAACATAGTAATCAAGTAAAGGGGCGTATATGATAGATTACAACAGCAAGAAACAACCAAAACAAAGACAGTCGAAGCCTATGCAGGGAAATAAAAACAGCAAGGCAAAGACAAAGCAGAAACAGATTCAAAAGAAGAAGGAGAGTCCGATGGAAAAGAACCCTTTTGAAGGGGTTCTTAAGCCAAAGGCTCAGCCAAAGCATTCAAAATCCAAAGAAGTTCAGAAGCAGAAACAGAAACAGAAGCAGAGCAAAACCAAGCATCCTGTTACACGTGCAGAGAATCTGAAGATTATTCCTTTGGGTGGATTGAATGAAATAGGCAAAAATATAACAGTTTTAGAATATAAGGATCAGATACTTATTATCGACTGCGGTAACTCATTTCCGGAGGAGGGAATGTACGGTATCGATGTTGTTATTCCTGATTTCAGTTATCTTGACAAGAATGCAAACAAGATAGTAGGTATGGTAATCACTCACGGACATGAAGACCATATCGGTGCTGTTCCTTATTTTGTCAGAAAATTCAATGTTCCAATTTACGGAACAAGGCTGACACTGGGCTTAATTAAAAACAAGCTGGAGGAGCACGGATTAACCGCCAGACTGAATACAATAAATGCAGGCACCAAGTTCAAAGTTGGAGAATTCAAAATCGAACCGATTAGAACCACTCACTCAATTGCTGACGCCATTGCACTTTATATCCAGACACCGGCGGCAAACCTGTTCCACACAGGTGACTTCAAAATAGACTACACTCCAATAGACGGAGAGCCCATAGATCTTGCAAAGTTTGCAGAGATTGGCAAGAGAGGCGTAGATATTATGCTGGCAGACAGTACAAATGCTCTGAGAGCAGGCTTTACTGCCTCAGAACAGGTTGTTGGCACGACCCTTGACCGAATTTTCAGACAGGTTGAACAGAGAATTATTATTGCATCATTCTCGTCCAATGTTCACAGAGTTCAGAAAATTATTGAACTTGCTGCAAAATACGGAAGAAAATTTGCTGTTTCCGGACGCAGTATGGAGAATGTTGTAAAGCTTGCTCAGGAGCTGGGATATATGAATATTCCTGCAGGCATGATGGTGGAGCTTAGCAAGACAAAAAATATTCCTGACAGGGAACTCGTAATAATAACGACAGGAAGTCAGGGAGAACCTATGTCGGCCCTTGCCAGAATGGCAAACGACGAGCATAAGAATGTTCATTTAAAGAAAGGCGATACGGTTATTCTTTCATCGTCACCTGTACCGGGAAATGAAAAGGCAGTTGCATCGGTTGTAAACAGACTGTTTGAAAAGGGAGTAAATGTTATCTATAATGACATTGCCGACATCCATGTAAGCGGACACGCATGTCAGGAGGAGCTTAAGCTTATACAGACTCTGATAAAGCCTAAGTTTTTCATGCCGGTACACGGAGAATTCAGACATCTCGTCCAGCATGCGGCCATAGCTGAATCCATAGGAATGAGCAGAGACAGAATCTTCATTCTGTCTAACGGAGATCAGCTGACTGTAGATAAGAAATCAGCAACTAAATTCCAGAATGTATGCAGCGCCGAAGATATTCTGGTTGACGGACTTGGAATCGGAGACGTAGGAAATATAGTTCTTAGGGACAGAAAGCAGTTATCTGAATCCGGACTTATCATAGTTGTTTTTGCTCTTGAAAAGGCAAGCGGAACAATCGTATCCGGTCCGGATATTGTATCAAGAGGATTCGTATATGTTCGTGAGCATGAAGATCTGATTAATCAGGCGAAGGCACTTGCAACAGAGACTATTGAGAATTGTCTGGCACATAATAATACAGACTGGAACTCAATAAAAAACAGCGTACGGGATGAAATGAGAAAATTCATCTTTAATCAAACAAAGAGAAGTCCGATTATCCTGCCGATAATCCTGGATGTATAATATTTATGAGGAGGACGCGTAAATGAACGTATACGATCAGGCTCACGGCCTTGCACAGGCTATAAAGGAATCAGAAGAGTTCAAGCAGTACAGTCGTCTGAAGTCTTCTATCGATGCAAATGAAGAACTTTCAAAGATGGTAAAGGACTTCCAGGCAAAGCAGTTTGAGGTACAGGCAAAGCAGATGATGGGAGAGTCAGTAGGCCCTGAAGTTATGAATCAGGTTCAGGAACTGTATCAGATTATGGGAAGAGACCCTCTTGCAGCCCAGTATATGCAGGCTGAAATGAGATTTTCTCTTATGATGAACGATGTATATAAAATTCTGGGAGAAGCAATAGGACTTGTTAACCAGCAATAATTTTGGTATAATACTAAAGAGTAGAACGCAGTTTGAAAATTTTTAAAAGAAAGTGAGAATAGAACAATGATTTCTGCAGGCGATTTTAGAAAAGGAATGACATTTGAAATGAATGGAGATCCACATGTAGTACTTGATTTCCAGCATGTAAAACCAGGTAAGGGAGCAGCTTTCGTTAGGACTAAGTATAAGAATATCTTAACCGGTGCTACAAGAGAAGAGGCTTTCAACCCATCTGATAAATTCCCTAAGGCTCACATTGAGACAAAGGTGATGCAGTACCTTTACAATGATGGAGAACTTTACTATTTCATGGATATGGAATCATATGATCAGGTTCCTATCGCATATGATCAGGTTGAAGATGCTATTAAGTATCTGAGAGAGAATGATGAGGCTACTATTAAGTTCTATCAGGGAAGCCCGTTCCTTGTAGAAGCACCAAATTTCGTAGATCTTGTTGTTACAGAGACCGAACCGGGTGTTAAAGGTAATACAGCAACTAACGTAACTAAAGCAGCTACAGTTGAAACCGGAGCAGTTATCCAGGTTCCTATCTTCATTGAAGAAGGAGAAAAAATCCAGATTGACACAAGAACAGGTGAATATCTAGGAAGATCAAAATAATTTTTTCGATACTAAAGGGATGCTTTATGCGTCCCTTTATTGAATGTTTGAGGTAACGAATGAAAAAGTCAGGTAATAATAAAGCAATCCTAATACTGTCTGTGGCAGTGATAGTTCTGCTAATTGCAGGCGGTGCACTCTTTTACAATATGGGGCTTTCTCCGGTTGATCCCGACAGCAGTGAAGAAGTTACGGTAGAAGTTGCATCGGGCAGCAGTGCCTATGAAATACTGGACGCTCTTGATGAGGCAGGACTGGTAAAGAACAAGCTGAGCGCAAAAATATATATGAAGCTATCAAGACCGGACAACCTGCAAGCATACACTTACGTTCTGAACAGATCCATGAGCTTTAAGGAGATTCTGGATATTATTGAAACAGGAGACCTGAAGCATGTTCTTACATCGAAATTCACTATTATCGAAGGCTCAACTGCAAAAGCCGCAGCCGAGAGTATAGCTGAATCTCTTTCACTGAGCACCAACGATATCCTTGCGGCGTGGAACGACAGTGAATATCTGAAGCAGCTGATTGACAAGTACTGGTTTCTGACTGATGAAATACTGAACGATGATCTGATCTGTTCTCTTGAAGGCTATCTGTATCCGGATACTTACTTTATAATAAAAGCTGATCCTACAGTTGATGATATAACTGAACAGATTCTGGACAATACCGAAGAGAAGCTTGACTCAATAAAGGATGAAATTGAGAGTAACGGTACAAGCATTCATGAGCTTTTATCCCTTGCTTCTGTTGTAGAAAATGAATCCTTATTCGAGGAGGACAGAGCGAAAATAGCTGGTGTCTTCGTAAACAGACTGAATAAGGATATGCCTCTGCAGAGTGATATCACTGTTCTGTATCCGCTGGGGGTAAAGAGGGTAGACGTAACAGAAGAAGACCTTAAGGTGGACAGCAGATATAATACATATCTTCACAGCGGCCTTCCTGTAGGTCCGGTATGCAATCCGTCAGTTGACACGATATCAGACTGCATCAGCTACGAAAAGCACGATTATCTTTACTTCTTCGCCACGGAAGAGGGAAAGGTGCTCTACAGCAAAACTTACGAAGAACATCTGAGAACCATAGATGAGAATGGATGGTACTAAGTGAAGAATATTACTAACGATTTAGTTGATAATTATATAACAGAATACTACAGACCTGTTAACGAAGCTCTGGGTGAATTAAGAAAAATGGGTGAGAATGACCATGTTCCAATTATACAGAGGGATACTGAAATGGTTCTCAACTCATATCTTAAACTGAAGCAGCCTAAGAAAATACTTGAGATAGGTACAGCAATAGGGTACTCGGCAATATATTTTGCCACAGTCTGTCCTGATGCGGAAATTCATACCATAGAAAAAGATGAGACTATGCTACAGGCAGCGAGAAACAACATTGAAGTTTCCGGAATAAGCCACAGAATTACATCTCTGTTCGGCGACGGTCAGGAACAGATTGAGAAGCTGAGAGATCAGGGCATTGACGGTTTTGATTTTATCTTCGTAGACGCAGCCAAAAGCCATTACAAGAGATTTCTGGAGGCGGCACTGACGGTTGCAGCAGACGGGGCTTTGATAATCTCAGACAATATTCTTATGCGCGGAATGACAGCATCGGACGAATTTGACACCTTCAGGAAGCATAAGACTAATATAAGAAAAATGAGAGAGTATGTTGACTTTATCTGTACTCAGAGAGACCTGGATACGAGCCTTATGGCTGTCGGAGATGGTCTTGCAGTTACATTTTATAAGAGGTAATGATGAATAGAGAAGATTTTGAACTGCTTGCTCCCGCAGGCGATTTAGAAAAACTTAAGACGGCTGTTATATACGGTGCGGATGCTGTATACTTTGGAGGCGAGCTTTTCAGCCTGAGAGCCGGTGCCGGAAATCTCACTCTGGAGGAGATGAAGGAAGGCTGTGAATTTGCTCATGAGAGGGGTAAACGCTGTTATCTGACGATCAACATCTTTGCCCATAATGAGGACATCGAGCCGCTTACAGCATATCTGAAAGAGATAAGGAATATCGATATCGATGCATTTATTGTCAGCGATCCCGGTATAATTGATCTGATTCAGGAAATTATTCCGGATGCTGAAATTCATCTTTCCACACAGGCAAATATGACAAACTACCGTACAGCAAATTTCTGGCACAAGATGGGTGTAAAGAGACTGGTGCTTGCCCGTGAGCTTACATTCGATGAAATAAGGGGTGTGAGGGCTAATATTCCTGACAGCATGGAACTGGAAGCTTTTGTACACGGAGCAATGTGCATATCATACTCAGGAAGATGTCTGCTGAGTAATTTTATGATTGAAAGGGATGCCAACAGAGGCGCCTGCGCTCATCCATGCAGATGGAAGTATGCTCTGGTAGAGGAAAAGCGGCCCGGTGAATACTACCCTGTGGAAGAGGACGGAAGAGGAACATATATACTGAATTCTCGCGATCTCTGCATGATTGAACATCTTCCCGAAATAATAGAAAGCGGAATAATGAGTGCCAAAATTGAAGGAAGAATGAAGAGCAGCTTCTATGTTGCAACAATTATTCACGCATACAGACAGGCTATCGATGCATATTTCGAGGATCCTGAAAACTATGTTTTCAATCCGGAGTGGCTTACTGAGCTGAAGAAGGCAAGTCACAGAGAATTCACAACCGGATTCTACTTTGACCAGCCGACGAATCTCGATCAGAATTATCAGACAAGTGCATATACAAGAGAATATGCTTTTGTAGGCATAGTGAGAAGCTATGATGAAAGTACCGGAATGGCAGTAATAGAGCAGAGAAATAAAATGGTTCTTGGAGATGAAATTGAGATTTTCGGGCCTGACATTCCGTTCTTCAGGCAGAAGATAACTGAAATGTATGATTACGAATCCGGTGACGCAATAGATGCAGCACCCCATCCTCAACAGATTATCACAATGAAAATGGATAAGCCTGTTAAGGAGCACTACATGCTGAGGAAGAAAAAATAGATATTTCACAAGGAGAACTATGCATTATTTTATTATAGCAATTTCAATATTACTTAACGGAATAATAGTTGTTACCAACACGGCGATGAACTCCGTTAACCGAAACAAAATCAAACAGCTTGCAGAGGAAGGCAGCAAATCTGCCGCTGCACTGCAGCAGCTTCTGGAAAAACCTATTGTATACAGATTTACCAACCGCCTGCTTAGCTATTCCTTCTTTGCTGTGGGACTGTACTTTGCAGTTGACCTGCCTTTTGACATGCCGTACCATACGGCAGGGGCAATAGCCGTATATATTGCTTTAGTGCTTACCTTCAGTGAATATTTTACAAGAAAGCTGGCAGAACAGCACAGTGAGGGGATTTCGCTGACATTTGCAGGCATGGAACGCTTCCTTGTGCTGATTCTGAAGCCGGTTATCATTATTCCGATACTGGCTGCAAACCTGTTCCTGGTGATGTTTCATCAGAAAACCAGCGTTGATGACAGTGAGTATTCTGAGGAAAAGGTAATGTCAATTCTTGAGGTAGGTCAACAGAGCGGTGAGATCAAAGAGGAAGGAAAGAAGATGATCAACTCCATCTTCAACTTTGATGATAAACTGGCCTATGAAATCATGACACCGAGAACAGACGTATTCCTGATTGATATAAACGATTCACCAAATGAGTATCTTGACGAGCTTATGGAGCTTCGCCATTCCAGAATTCCGGTATGTGAGGACGAGACAGATAATATAATCGGTATACTCCATATCAAGGACTATCTGATTAAAGCGAGAGAAACGGGTTTTGACAAGGTTGATATTCGCGAAATCCTGAGAAAACCTTATTTCGTTCCCGATACAAAGAACATTGACTCCCTGTTTTTCGAGCTGCAGAAGGAAAAGCAGCAGGTTGCAATCCTCATTGACGAGTACGGCGGGTTTAGCGGAATTGTCACCATGGAGGATATAGTAGAGGAAATTGTGGGAGATATCGACGACGAATACGATGAAGAAGAACACGTAATCCAGACTGTTGACGAAAACAATTATATTGTTGATGGAGACGTTTATCTGAGTGATCTGAGCGAGGAGACGAAGGTTAATCTGGAATCAGACAGCAGCGAGACAATAGGCGGATTTATCATTGATATTCTCGGAGAAATACCTGAAGACGGAGACGAGAATCGTATGCTTACTTTCAGCAATTACGAATTTACAATTCTGTCAGTAAAAGAACGTCGAATAGAAAAGGTTAAAATTTCAATTCTTCCTGAAGATGTCACTTCAGAACAGGATGAATCGAATGAAGAATAATACTTAACTATGATGAAGAATAACTACTTAACAACAGCTATAGTTGCACATGTGGATGCCGGAAAGACAACTCTGTCTGAAGGCATCCTGTATAAAACTGGCATCACACGCACACTTGGACGAGTGGATCACGGTGATGCTTTTTTTGATACACACAGCCTTGAAAGGAAGCGCGGTATTACAATATTCTCCAAGCAGGCAGTTTTTCCGCTGGGTACAAAAACCGTCACACTCCTTGACACTCCCGGTCATATGGATTTCTCTGCTGAAATGGAGCGAACCCTGGGCGTGCTGGATTATGCCATCCTGGTTATAAGTGCTCCCGACGGAGTCACGGGACAGGTTGATACACTCTGGAAGCTTCTGGAGAAATACGATGTTCCGACCTTCATCTTTATAAACAAGATGGACCAGGCCGGATGCATCATTGAAAACGTCATGGATAACCTGCATAAGTGTCTGGGCAGTGAATGTGTGCTCTTCGATGAGGAGACGGACGAGTTCTACGAAAATGCTGCCTCCTGTGATGAAATACTCATGGAAGAATACTTCGATTCGGGCTTATTGTCAGATGAGAGTATCACACGGGCTGTCAAAACCCGCAGAATCGTGCCTTGCTATTCTGGCTCGGCACTCAAAATGACCGGAATAAGTGAGTTCCTTAAAGGAATGGAACGGTTCACAAGCTGCAGCGAATATCCTGAAACCTTCGGAGCCAGAGTCTTTAAAATAACAAGAGACGATAAGGGAGGAAGACTCACCCACATGAAGCTGACCGGTGGAACGCTGTCAGTTAAGGAAATCGTCGGCGAAGAAAAGATTAACCAGATAAGAATATACAGTGGAACAAAATTTGAAGCCGTAAACACAGCTGAAGCCGGACAGATAGTTTCAGTTACCGGGCTGGATGCAACATTCAGCGGACAGGGACTGGGAATCGAGAATCATGAAGATAAGCCCGTTATAGATTCAGTACTTTCATATCATGTCATCCTTCCTGAAGATACAGATGTTCACGAAGCATTTGTAAAGCTGAGCCAGCTGTCAGAAGAAATACCTGAGCTGCACGTTTTGTGGAATGATGCGGACGGTTCTGTCCGAATGAATCTTATGGGTGAAATCCAGGCTGAAATAATAAAAAATATTGTAAGAGACAGATTCGGTTTTGATATCGGCTACAGTCAGGGAACTGTAATGTATAAGGAGACCATTAAGGGAAAGTCTTACGGCGTTGGACACTATGAACCTCTTAAACACTATGCGGAGGTACATCTTGCTATGGAGGCACTTCCTGAAGGAAGCGGTCTTGTGTTTGATACGATATGCAGTGAGGATATTCTGGATCGTAACTGGCAGCGCCTGATTATGACTCATCTTATGGAGAGAGAACATCCGGGAGTTCTTACTGGGGCACCGATTACTGATATGAAAATCAGCATAGCAACAGGCAGAGCACACATCAAGCATACAGAAGGAGGAGACTTCAGACAGGCAACCTACAGGGCCATAAGACAGGGGCTCAGAAGGGCTGAAAATGTACTCCTTGAACCTTTTTACAGTTATACGCTGGAGCTTCCGCCGGATATGGTGGGGCGTGCAATGTCAGATATTCAGAGAATGTCAGGAACATGTACCCCTAACGACCAGACACGAGAGGACATGACAGTAATTACCGGAATCTGCCCCGTGTCTACAATGAACGGCTATCAGAAAGATGTTGTTTCCTATACTAAGGGAAAGGGCAGACTTTCATGCATCTTCAGAGGATATATGCCTTGTCACAATTCAGAGGAGGTAATTGCAGAGGTTGCCTACAGTTCGGACAACGATGTTGATAATCCAACAGGCTCCATATTCTGCAGTCACGGCGGAGGCACCTTTGTCCCGTGGGATGAGGTGGAAAAGTACATGCATCTGGAAATAGCTGTTCAGGAAAAGGACATCTACGACTCAGGTGAGGGACTTCCAAGACCTCACAGGAGAGGTGAATACAGTCAGGCTGAGCTTGATGCTGTCTTTCAGATGACCTACGGGGTCAGTAAGAGAGAGCAAAACCGTTTCAGACGCAGTCCTCGTCTGATTCAGGCGGAATCTTCCGTACCCGGACCAAAGGTTCAGAGCGGGTATAACAAGAGCAATGCAGAAGAAATACTCATCATTGACGGGTATAATATTATCTTTGCATGGGAAGAGCTTAAGGAAATGTCAAGTCTGAACCTTGAGGCGGCAAGAGACATGCTTATCGACATACTCAGAAACTATCAGGGATATACCGGCACAAGGATTATTCTGGTATTCGACGCGTATAAGCAGAAAGGTGCCTCAGAACATAACGAAAGCTATGAAGATCTAAAGGTTGTATATACCAGGGAGAACGAGACAGCAGACAGATATATAGAAGCTTTCGTTACTGAAAATGCGAAAAAGTATAAGATTACAGTTGCAACCTCTGACGGACTGGAGCAGGTTATGGTATTTGGACAGGGTGCACTCAGAATGCCTGCAAGAGAACTCAGAGAGCGAATTATGAATACAAACAGGGAAATTACAGAACTGATTTTAAAAAAATAAAGGCTGTCATATATCAGGCGCAAGTCCCATATAATTAACCATGATTAAGACAAGTCACTTTGAAAAGGTAATAGGATGTCTGCCGCCGGAAATAAAGAGACAGCTGTATGAACAGCCTCCGGATGTACTGGAGTCACTGGAGGAAATCAGAATATACAAGCAACGGCCGGCTCAGATTTTTGCAGCCGGCCGACGTATACAGCTGAACGGACTTACGGCTGCTGAATCAATCAATTCAATACTGAACAGCCTTATGAAGTTTTCATACTATGCATATGAAGAAGATATAGGAAAAGGCTTCATCACTATAGATGGAGGTCACAGAGTCGGAATATGCGGAAAGGCAGTTGTAGAAAACGGATGTGTAAGATTGATTCGAGAGGTCAGTTCGCTGAACATAAGGTATTCAAGAGAAGTTCCGGGATGCAGTGAAAAAATCCAGTCACTTCTGACAGACTCAGAAACAGGCTGCATAAACAACATTCTTATCGCTTCACCACCCGGCTGCGGTAAGACTACGCTTCTCAGGGACATAGCCCGATGTCTGAGTCAGCAGATGTACAAGGTGGCAATATGTGACGAGCGTTCAGAAATAGCAGGTGTATGCAACGGCTTGTCACCATACAGCTTTGGTCCTATGGTGGATATTCTGGATGGCTGTCCTAAGGCACAGGGTATGATAATGCTTATAAGGTCCATGTCTCCGGATGTCGTAATCACTGACGAAATAGGCAGGGCTGAGGATATAGAAGCAATAGAAGCCTGCATTAACAGTGGTGTAAGCATAATTACATCTGTACACGGAAAGACGGAAGCAGAGATTAACAGGGGGATAACCGGACATCTCATCAGCAAACACATATTCAATCACATCATTATTCTTACTAATTCCCCGAAGACCGGCACAGTCAGGGAGGTTATTCATGTTTAGAGTAACGGGAATTATCTTGGCATTTCTTGCATCATCTCTGATAGGAATTATGAAATCAAACGAAATAAAAAAACGAAGAACTCTTCTTGAAGATTTCAGAGAGCTCACGGAACTGATATCAACCAGAATAGGGTACTTCAAGGAACCGCTTCCGGTGGTTTTCAACGGCCTTCTGAGCGAAACAGAAGGTGAAATACGAAGTCTCCTGGAAAACTGTCTTATGTCTTATGAAATGGGACAAAAAGATATTAATACAGTATGGAATACCGCTGTCGAAACAGTGTATGGCAATGAACCGCTGTCAGATGATGACCTCCGGATCTTATCCAAATGCGGTCAGTTTCTGGGACAAAGTGACTACGACAATCAGATGAAGCATTTCAGCCTTTTGAACAGACAGCTTGACAGACAGATAGAAGATTCAATCGAGCAGATAAAAACAAAGGGAAAAATGTACAGCAGAATGGGCGTGTCTCTTGGAGCTTTGATAGCCATCGCCCTGATATAAGAGGAGGAGTCAACTTGGAAATCGGAATTGTCTTTAAGATTGCAGGAATAGGCATCTGCATAGCCCTGCTCAACCAGATCCTTGTCAAAGCAGGCAAAGAGGAAATAGCTACTATGACAACACTTGCCGGAGTAATTATCGTTCTTGCAATAATAGTAAAAATGCTTCTTGAATTCTTTGACAGTATAAAAGTCTTTCTGGAGCTGTGAATTATGGAGATTCTTAAAATAGCGGCGCTTTCACTTATCGCGGTAATTCTTATTACCATAGTGAAGAATTATAAAAAGGAATTTGCTATACCTACAGCCGTCGCATGCAGCATACTGATTCTGTATTATCTGCTGGACAGCCTGCGATACGGATTTACTTACATCACGGATTTCTACAATAAGCTGGAGTATGGTAAATCCTATTACCCTATTATTATCAAAGCTCTCGCAATCGCATACATAACAGAATTCACATCACAGCTGTGCAAGGATGCAGGGGAGAGTTCCATAGCGAGTAAGGTGGAGCTGGCCGGGAAAATATTTATTTTTATTGTTGCTGTCCCGGTGTTCGCTTCTATATTTAATCTGGTGAACAAGTTATTATGAATTATGATGAAATAATCAGAAAACAGATGAAGAATTATCTGGATACCGAAGATACCGATGCACTCAGTGATTACGCAGGAAAGCTTACTGACGGCTTATCTGACAGTTTTACATTAGATAAAATACTGAGTGCCACCTTAAAGGGGGAAAGTATTTTCGATGACGGTCAGCTGATAGAGGATCTGAAAACTCTTTTCCTGTATGAAATCAGAAGTGCAATGGTGATAGGAGCGGAGATAATAACAGTCTGCATCATAATCGGACTGATAAAGAATCTTTCTTCATCCTTTGGAAAGTCAGGGGTTAACCAGATTGCAGGTCTGATATGTGCAATGGTAATCGTCGGACTTGCAATGACTAACTTTTATGACATATACAATCTGACGATAAGCTCTGTAAAAACCATAACATACACCATGGAAGTTCTGCTTCCTGTTCTTATTGCACTTATAATTGCTATGGGCAGGGTTGCCTCGGGGACAATAATGAGTCCTTTGCTCCTTGCCGCTATCACAGCATTTCAGTCTGTGATCAAAAACATCATTCTTCCTCTGGTTTTTGTATCAACTGTACTCACAATGGTAAATTGTTTAACGGAAAAAGATTACGTAAACCAACTGTCCAAGTTTCTGAGGCGGGCAGCTCTGTTTGCCTGTGGACTGATAATCACCCTTATGACCGGAATAATTACTGTTCAGGGTATAATCGTAAAATCCACCGATTCTCTTCTCATGGATACGGCACGATATTCACTGGATAACTTTATTCCTATAGTTGGAGGATTTGCGTCAGATACTATAGATCTGTTTCTCAGATGTATGAGTTCTATTAAAAACGTAGTGGGTGTTTTCGGAATCATAACCATTGTCCTTCTTATGCTTTCTCCAATAATTAAAATTGTTGCCGTTGCTCTCATTTACAAAATAATCGGATTACTCACTGAAGCAGTTGCACCACCGAAACTGTCTTCCGGAATCAGTGACATCGGCTCATCACTTATCACCATGGGTGCTGTACTGTTCTTCTCATCACTGCTGTTCATTATATTTATCACCTGCATAATTAATCTTGGAGGTGGATGATGGAAAGCATTACAACATGGGCAAAGGATCTTTTCCTTCTTATTCTGTCAATCACATTCATAGAGATTCTTCTGCCGGAAAGCAGCATGGCAAAATATCTGAAATTCATCTTTTCAGTAATAATACTTGCCGGAATTCTGAATATATTTAAGTGAGGACTTATAACATGTTTGAAAAGATAAATATTACAAAAGAAAACCTGTCAAAGCTGATTATCGCACTGATTGTGGCAGCGGTGTTTCTTCTGACGATGAGCATACTTACCGATGATAACGACAGCAGAAAGTTTATCGGGAGCGGTGGACGCGGCAGTGAGACTGCACTTTGCAGCTTTCTTTCGGACATTGATGGTGTCGGCAGTGTTAGTGCTTTGATAGAATACGATACGAATGAGAAAGTCGTAGGAGTCGTTGTTACTGCAGAGGGGGCAGCGGATCCTGTTGTACGGAATAATATAGTCAAGGGAGTTTCTACTCTTTACGATGTTCCGGCGACATCAGTTATGGTATTTCAAAAGGATACGGGGGTAAATGGTGATGAAAAAAATCAGTGATTCTTTCAGAAAGAAGATTTTTACAAAAGAAAACGTTGCGTTTATGTCTATCGCACTCATTCTGTGTTTCGGTGTGGTGGTATCAAAACTCAATTCGTCTGATATACCTCTTCACGATGGAGACGTTCTGGTAGACAGTAAAAATGTCTCAGCTGAGGAGGATGAGAAAAACAGGAGTCTTGATTTTGAGCAGCAGAGGGCAAACCTGGAGCTGGAAAGGAATGAACTTATGGCAAAATGTGATGAAGTAACGAAGAAAAATCTGAATGAGTATATGGAGCAGGAGGTTGCCTGTGAAAATGTAATAAAAACTAAAAATCTTCCGGACTGTCTTGTTATAATAACAGAAAACAAGGTTACTGTAACAGTTGATGAACAGAATCTGAAACAGGATGTTGTAGCTAAAATATGCAGTGTTATTATGGAGGAAACAGGTCGCACGGCGGATAAAATTGTTATTCAGAGTAAGTATTAAATGCTCTATTAAACATTGAAAAATCCTTTTCAAAATGCTATAATTCACTTAATTGGGAGGTAGCATTTATGCCAAACGATGAACAGGGCAGCGGTAAGATTCCATACGATGCAATTGCATCCATTGCCGGTACTGCAGTCTTGAAAAATGAATGCGTATACGAGCTTGCAGGTGGACTGACTGACAGCCTGTCACTGAGTATTCTTGGAAAGGACAGCGCAGGAAAGGGCATTAAAATTTCGCGCAATGAAGACGGTCTTGATCTTGATATTCATATAATTGTTGAATTTGAAACCAAGATACCTCAGCTTGCCTGGGAAATACAGGCGGCTGTTAAAGAAGCTGTTGAGGCAGAGACAGAACAGCATGTTTCGGCTGTAAATATACATGTGCAGGGAGTTCACTTGCCGGGAGAGGAAGAAGAATAATAAATATGATTAATACTAGAAAAGAAGCAAGAGAGTATATGATGCAGGTTGTTTTCCAGATGGAATCCAACCGTGATTTCAATGTGGACAGTGTAGACAGATATCTTGATATTGACCACATTAATTCGAAGCAGTGGAACTACTGCAGCGATACATTCTCACTGATATGTAACAAGAAAGAAACAATCGATGAAACGATAGAGCAGCACAGCCTTAAGTGGAAAATATCAAGAATTCCTAAAACAGATCTGGCTACATTAAGAGTGGCAGTCTGTGAAATTCTCTTTGAAGATGATATACCTGCACAGACATCTATAAACGAAGCTGTCGAGCTTGCAAAAAAATACGGAACTGACGATTCATTCAGATATGTTAACGCTATTCTGGGTTCAGTCGTAAAAGAAGGATGATTCGGTGAACAGTTCATCATGTTGTTTGGGAATTGACACAAGCAACTATAAAACAAGCGTTGCTATAGTCAGCTGCGGAGGCGGAATTATATGCAATCTGCAGCAATATCTGAGTGTAAAGAAGGGCGAAAGGGGACTTAGGCAATCCGACGCTCTTTTTCAGCATGTAATGAATCTGCCGGTTTTGATAGAGGAGGCATTCAGTAAGCTCCCGGAAGGCTGTACAATAGATGCCGTTGCAGTATCTGCAAGACCCAGGCCTGTTGAGGGGTCATATATGCCTGTATTTAACGGGGGAATATCTGTTGGCCGTTCGCTTGCGGCAGGACTCGGTGTACCTCTGGTTGAGGTTTCTCATCAGGAAGGACATATAGAAGCTGT
>JBJESZ010000064.1:0-7938 GCA_051883055.1 Emergencia sp. | reverse complement strand
GCAGCTGTAGATTGATTCAAGCTTGTCTTCGTATGTCTTTACAATATCTGCAAGAGCGATTACATCGCTGCCGCGCTTAATAACCTTTTCTACAGTTGTCTTACCAAGCTTAACCGCATTGCCTGAAACCCTGGAAGCATCTGTAACTTCAACAACGAATGCGCCATAGTTGTATCCAAAGATAGTATCAAGAGTAATGTCCTCATTATATTCAAATCCGATTTCGTTACCCATTGTCATCTTAAGCACAGCTTCAGCTGCTCCACCGTAAGTTGGTGTATATGCACTTACAATAACACCCTGTTCAACCAGTTCATGAACCTGTGCATAAAGTGATTTCAGTGATTCTGCAACAGGCAGACCGTTTTCGTCATAGTCAGGAGTTAACATAATAATATCTCTGTCAACCGCCTTAAACTCCGGTGAAATAATGTTCTTAACGTCTTCAGTTGTAACTGCAAAAGATATTAATGTAGGTGGAACATCGATATCCTCAAAGGTTCCGCTCATTGAGTCCTTACCTCCGATAGCAGCAACTCCAAGCTCCTTCTGTGCTCTGAATGCACCCAGGACAGCTGCCATTGGCTTACCCCATCTCTTAGGATCCTTCATAAGTCTTTCGAAGTATTCCTGGAATGACAGGTATACGTCTTCGAAGGATGAACCGGTGGCAACCAGTTTTGATACTGATTCAACTACTGCAAGGTAAGCGCCATGGTATGGGCTTGCGCTTGAAATGAACGGATTGTAACCCCATGACATTACTGAGCACGTTGAAGTGTGCTGTTTTTCAACAGATACCAGGTTAACCATTGCCTGGATAGGTGTTCTCTGCCTGATTCCTCCGAAAGGCATCAGAACTGTACCGGCACCGATTGTGGAGTCGAATCTTTCTGACAGACCTCTCTTTGAACATACGTTAAGGTCTCCTGCAAGTGCAGTGTATTCGTCAACAAAGCTTCCTGATACGGATCTGCCGAAATCCTGATGCATTGGAATTTCAGCGTCAACGTGCTTTTCAGCTCCGTTCGTATCTAAGAATGCTCTTGAAATATTAACAATAGTCTTTCCGTTCCAGAAAATCTTCAGGTAAGGATTTTCCTTAACCTCAGCAACTACTGTTGCTTCCAGGTTTTCTTCAGCAGCCAGCTCGCAGAAACGTGCAACGTCTTTGCTTTCAACTACAACAGCCATTCTTTCCTGAGATTCACTGATTGCAAGTTCAGTTCCGTCAAGTCCATCATATTTCTTTGGAACTGCATTTAAGTCAATTTCCAGACCATCTGCCAGCTCTCCGATAGCAACGGAAACACCGCCTGCACCAAAGTCATTACAGCGCTTGATCATTCTGGAAGCTTCAGGGTTTCTGAAAAGTCTCTGAAGCTTTCTTTCTTCAGGAGCATTACCCTTCTGAACCTCTGCTCCACAGCTTTCCAGGGATTCCATTGTATGGGACTTGGATGAACCAGTTGCGCCGCCGCAGCCGTCACGACCTGTTCTTCCGCCTAACAGAATAACGATATCTCCATCTTCAGGTCTTTCTCTGCGAACGTTTTCTGCAGGAGCAGCAGCAATAACAGCACCTACCTCCATTCTCTTTGCAACATATCCATCGTGGTATATTTCATCAACCTGACCTGTTGCAAGACCAATCTGGTTACCGTATGAGCTGTATCCGCTTGCGGCAGTAGTAACAATTTTTCTCTGTGGAAGCTTACCCTTCATGGTTTCTGATACAGGCTTAAGCGGGTCAGCTGCACCTGTAACTCTCATTGCTGAGTAAACATAGCTTCTTCCTGAAAGCGGGTCTCTGATAGCTCCGCCGATACATGTGGCGGCACCGCCGAAAGGTTCGATTTCAGTCGGGTGGTTGTGAGTTTCGTTCTTGAACAGAAGCAGCCACTTCTGTATTTCGCCGTCTACGTTAACGTCGATTTTTACTGTACATGCGTTAATTTCTTCTGACTCGTCAAGCTTAGGCATCATACCCTTTGCTTTTAAGAACTTGGCGGCAAGGGTACCCATATCCATCAGGTTAACAGGCTTGGTTCTGTTAAGTTCCTTACGAGTTGCAAGATAATCTTCAAAGGTTGCCTGGATTTCAGGATCTTCAAACTTAACATTATCAATAGTTGTATTAAATGTTGTATGTCTGCAGTGATCGGACCAGTATGTATCAATTACTCTGATTTCAGTAATTGTAGGGTTTCTGTCCTCTCCCTTGAAGTAGTCCTGACAGAACTTTAAGTCACCGAAGTCCATTGCAAGTCCATAGTCAGCAAGGAACTGCTCCAGTCCTGCATCGTCTAAATCGATGAAACCGTCTAATGTTGCTACTTCTGTAGGAATATCATATTCAGTATGTAATGTGTCGAATTCACCAAGCTCAGCCTCTCTTGATTCTACAGGGTTGATTACATATTTCTTTATCTCTTCCAGCTCTTCTTCACTGATTGTTCCTTCAAGAATGTAAACCTTTGCGGTTCTTACATCAGGTCTTTCACCCTTGGAAATAATCTGGATACATTCAGCTGCAGAATTTGCTCTCTGGTCAAACTGTCCGGGCAGAAATTCTACTGCAAAAACATGCTCTGCATCACGATAATCTAATGAAGCTGATGTTGTATCTACCTGAGGTTCGGAAAAAACCGTGTTAACAGCTGAATCGAACAGATCCTTATCGATATTTTCAACGTCATATCTGTTAATCACTCTGACACCGGTCAGGCCCCTGATCTGCAGCAGCTTCACCAGATCAGCTTTCAGCGAAGCCGCCTCATGGGCAAATTCTTTCTTCTTTTCTACATAGACTCTATAAACCATTTTTCTTACTTCTCCTTTGCCTTAAGCGCTCTCTGTCCAATGTCTTTTCTGTAGAAGGCATTATCAAAGCTTACCTTTTCCACTGACTTATATGCTTTTTCAATGGCTTCTTCCAGAGTTGCTCCTCTTTCAGTTACGCCCAGAACTCTTCCGCCGTTAGTCAGAAGCTTTCCGTCTTCTGAAAGTTTTGCTCCTGCAACGTAAACAGTATCTACATCTTCAGGAATTGTGATTTCGTATCCCTTTTCATAGCTCTGAGGATAGCCTTCACTTGCCATTACAACACAGCATGCCGCATCATCTGAGAAGTTGACCTCTGCATCAGCAAGAGTTCCGTTGGCAACGTGTTCCATAATATCAAACAGATCACTGTCCAGAAGCGGCAGTACAACCTGCGTTTCAGGGTCACCGAATCTGCAGTTGTATTCAATTACCTTTGGACCGTCAGGTGTAAGCATTAAACCGAAGTACAGGCAGCCTGAGAATGAACGATACTCCTTATTCATCGCAATCATGGTAGGAAGGAATATCTCCTCTTCGCACTGGATAGCAACTTCCTCTGTATAGTATGGGTTAGGAGCGATTGTTCCCATTCCACCTGTGTTTAGACCCTTGTCTCCGTCAAGAGCTCTCTTGTGGTCCATAGATGAAACCATTGGAATTAAAGTCTTGCCATCTGTAAAGGATAGAACTGATACCTCAGGTCCTGTCAGGAACTCTTCAATAACAACAACGTTGCCGCTGTCACCGAATACCTTGTCCTCCATCATGTCTCTTACAGCCTTCTGTGCCTGTTCCTTAGTCTCAGCAATAATAACGCCCTTACCGAGAGCCAGTCCGTCAGCCTTGATAACTACAGGAATCTTGCAGGTTTCCAGATATTCCAGTGCTTCGTCTAAAGCTTCGAAAGTTTCATATTCAGCAGTAGGAATTCCATATGCCTTCATAAGATCCTTTGAAAAAGCCTTGCTGCCTTCGATAATAGCCGCATCAGCCGTTGGTCCGAAGCAAGGAATGCCTTCTGCCTTCAGAAGATCCACCAGACCCATTACAAGAGGATCATCCGGTGCTACTATGGCAAATTCGATATTGTTTTCTTTTGCAAATTTTACGATATTGTCAAGATCCTTGGCACCGATATCCACACACGTTGCATCTGCAGCAATTCCCCCGTTACCCGGAAGAGCGAAGATTTCTGTTACCTTAGGACTCTCCTTGATTTTCTTGATGATGGCATGTTCTCTGCCGCCACCGCCAACTACCATTACTCTCATTTTATATTTCCTCTCCTGCTGTATTAGTGGTGGAACAGTCTCATGCCGGTGAATACCGTTACCATTCCGTATTTGTCACAGGTTTCAATTACCTGTTCGTCTCTTACGCTGCCGCCGGGCTCTGCAATATACTTAACACCGCTCTTCTTAGCTCTTTCGATGTTGTCACCGAACGGGAAGAACGCATCACTTCCAAGTGATACACCTGTAATTGTATCCAGGTATGCTCTCTGTTCCTCCTTAGTGAAAGGCTCAGGTTTTTCTGTGAAAAGTGTTTCCCATGTTCCGTCTCTAAGAACGTCTTCGTACTCATATCCAAGATAAACATCGATAGTGTTGTCTCTTACAGCTCTGCCGATATCATCTCTGAACGGAAGATTGATTACCTTGTCAGCCTGTCTCAGGTGCCAGAAGTCAGCCTTGTCTCCGGCAAGTCTGGTGCAGTGAATTCTTGACTGCTGTCCTGCTCCAACACCGATTGCCTGTCCATCCTTGGTATATACAACTGAATTTGACTGAGTGTATTTCAGAGTAATAAGCGCAATAATAAGGTCGCGCTTTGCTTCCTCTGTAAGATCCTTGTTAGCAGTCACTATATTTGTAAGATCTTCAGGAACAACCTTGTAGTCGTTTCTTCCCTGTTCGAAGGTGATTCCGTAAACCTGTTTGCATTCCTGTTTAGCGGGAACATAATCAGGATCGATTTTAATGATATTGTAGTTTCCCTTTTTCTTTTTCTTAAGGATTTCTAGTGCTTCAGGTTCATATCCCGGAGCGATGATTCCGTCGGAAACCTCTCTGGAGATAATTTTTGCTGTAGTAACGTCACACACATCGCTTAGGGCAATGAAATCTCCGAAGGAAGACATTCTGTCAGTACCTCTTGCTCTTGCATAGGCAGTTGCAAGTGGGGATTCGTCCAAACCTTCGATGTCGTCTACAAAGCACGCCTTCTTAAGTGTTTCATCCATTGGTACTGCAACTGCTGCAGATGTAGGGCTGACATGCTTGAAGGAGGTTGCCGCAGGCATTCCCAGACTCTCCTTCAATTCTTTAACCAGCTGCCAGCTGTTAAAAGCATCTAAAAAGTTGATATATCCTGGTCTGCCGTTAAGGATTTCCAGTGGAAGCTCACTTCCGTCTGCCATGTAAATCTTTGCAGGCTTCTGATTAGGGTTACATCCATATTTAAGTTCAAATTCTTTCATCTGAATATCTACCTCCGTTTATTAAGCGTTCTTGTTGATCATTCTGTTTTCAACTTCTCCGGTCTCAAGGTCTGTGTATCTTACATATATTGAAATCTTGTTGTTTTCGTCAAGATTTTCCCAGATTTCTTTTGTAAAAGCATCAATATCATCCGGAATTTCAACTCTTTCAGGTTCTCCGCAGAAGGTTGGAATAGGATTTCCGTCCTGAATATATGTATGAATGAAATGACCGGTTCCTGCAAGAGCGCTGTAGTTGAAGTAATATCTGTTGCACGCAGATCCTTCTGCATCTGCACTCTTCAGAATGCTCATCTTGTATGTGAAATCATTCTTATCATCAAATGTAATCATTCCGCTGATTCTTGGAGTCCAGTTCGGACCGTCAGGTTCAAATTCTCTTGTATTCAGAGCACCTTCAAAACACTTTCCGTCTCTGATAAATTCATAGATAGTGTCTGTCTGGTCTCCGTTTGTAACGATAAGCTTGTTCTCATGCTTTCTCATCGGATAGTAGATGATTAATGACGGATCTTCAACCTTTGATTCGTCAAAAGGCTTAATCATCACGTTTTCGCCTTCTTCAAGGAATATTCTGTTTCTGCTGTTTTCTGATCTTCCCATGATGAAATATGCACTTACAGCCTTTTTTCCGTCCTTTGACTTGCCGATTACGATACCTCTGCCCACATAGGAATTACCTTTGACAGCAGCTTCCATTGTCTTTGTTTCATATACGTTCATCTATATTTCCCCTTTACTTATTTTTCCACTGATTTCTTCAACTGCACGCGGAAGAAGAATCCATTCGGCCTCTTCCATTACTCTCCTCTGAAGAGTTTCAGGAGTGTCATCGTCAAGAACCTCCACGGCCTTCTGATAAATTATGGCACCGCCGTCCGGAATTTCATTTACAAAATGCACAGTGGCTCCTGTAACCTTCACGCCGTATTCAAGTGCCATCTCGTGAACATGAAGTCCATAGGCACCCTTACCGCAAAATGACGGAATCAGAGACGGGTGAATGTTGATGATTCTGTTCTCAAACGCCTTGATAAATGCAGGGCTCAGGATCTTCAGGAATCCGGCAAGTACTACCAGCTGAATGTTTTCCTCCTGCAGCTTTTCTATCAAAGCCTCCTCAGTGGTCATCAGGTATGATTCTATTCCGTTATTTCTCGCACGCTCCAGAGCATAGGCATCAGCCTTGTTGGAAACCACCAGAGCAATTTCACCGCTGGTAATAATGCCGCTTTTCTGTGCATCAATAATGGCCTGAAGGTTGGTTCCGCCACCGGAAACCATAACTGCAATTCTGGTCTTGTTTAGCATATTTCTACGCCTTCCTCTGATTTAACAACTTCACCCAGAATGTATGCATCTTCACCGTTTGCCTTCAGTACCTCTAAAGTCTTGCCTGCATCTTCCTTTGCAACGATAACTGTCATACCCACACCCATGTTGAAGGTGTTAAACATATCTCTTTCAGGAATATTTCCTCTCTTTGCAATCAGGTCAAAAATAGGAAGTACTCTGATATTTTCTCTCTTAATTTTAACGCCGTATCCCTTAGGCAGACTTCTTGGAATATTCTCATAGAAGCCGCCACCTGTGATATGTGCAACAGACTTGACTGTAACCTCCTCGAACAGTTTTACCATAGGCTTCACGTAAATCTTTGTAGGTGTCAGTAAAGTTTCTCCGATTGATTTTCCGCCAAGTTCGTCTAAAGGAGTTTTGATATCCTCGTTCTCAACATCGAGAACCTTTCTTACCAGTGAGAAGCCGTTGGAGTGAACACCTGATGAAGGAAGACCGATAATAACGTCACCTTCAGCAACTGTTTCCTTCTTGAGAACCTTGGACTTGTCAACCACACCGACAGCAAAACCTGCAAGATCGTACTCGTCTACAGGATAAAAGCCGGGCATTTCTGCGGTTTCACCACCGACAAGCGCTGCCTCTGACTGGATGCAGCCTTCTGCAACACCGCTTACGATCTGGGCAACCTTTTCCGGATAGTTCTTGCCAACTGCAATATAGTCAAGGAAGAACAGGGGTTTTGCTCCAACACAGATAATGTCGTTAACGCACATTGCAACGCAGTCGATACCAACTGTATCGTGCTTGTCCATCAGGAATGCCATCTTCAATTTAGTTCCTACTCCGTCGGTTCCGCTTACCAGTACAGGCTTTTCAATTCCTGTAAGGTCTAATTCACACAGACCGCCGAAACCGCCGATGTCTTCAGGAACATTGCCGAAGACCATAGTCTTTGCAACGTGTTCCTTCATCAGTTCAACTGCTTTGTAACCTGCTGTGATATCTACTCCGGCTTCTTTGTAACTTTCGCTAAAACTTTTTCCCATTTCAGTTCTCCTCTTTGTGTTTATTTATTATATTTATCTTCAATTTCTTTATTTTCTGCTAAAACCTTTTCAGCTGCTGCTTTTCTCTGTGCATCAAGCTTGTCAGCCAGCTCCTTATCCTCGATGGCAAGCATCTGGATTGCAAGAAGAGCTGCATTTTCGCTGCCGTTAACAGCAACTGTTGCAACAGGAATTCCTCCCGGCATCTGAACCGTGGATAACAGTGCATCCATACCGTCCTGGAATGAACCTTTAACCGGAATA
>JBJESZ010000063.1:0-1716 GCA_051883055.1 Emergencia sp. | reverse complement strand
AGGAATCTCCGAAAATCATTCCGAGTATTCCCAGCACGTACATAAGTACGATAATAGTGAACAGTATTGTGATCAAACACTGCCACATAGGAATCTTTCTTCCCATAAAAATACCTCCTTTTTAAAGTGACTATTAGATCCTACTGATAAATATATGCAGGGCATGTCACAAATATGAAAGTTTTTTATGGGAACAGGCAAAAAAAGCGGGATGCCTTGCGGCATCCCATACAGTTTACATATATTGATTTCTGTTCTTTTATATTATTGTGTGCTCCTGAAGAAGCTTTTGTTTCATATCCCACAGCTTCTGTGACAGGTCTACATAGTATGTCTGAGGGTTATCCAGACGAAGGGTCTCATCCCACAGCGTTCCTATCTGTTCCTGACAGTAATTCTTTACTGTTTCAATATCAGGACACTGGTATACGCATTCACCCTTATCGAAAACGCGAACGCGAAGATCTTTTGCATAGAAGTTTGACAGCTTCTTTCTCTTCCACACAGCATTAGGATCGAAAATTTCATATCCGTCAACCTCCGGAATTACTTCATCCGCAAGGGTTACAACATCTGCAAGAGCCTTATCTGTATCCTTGTCATACAGCCTGTAAAGCTTCTTGAATCCCGGGTTGGTTATTTTTGCAACATTTTCTGAGATTTTAATCTTAGGGATAACCTCTCCATTTTCCTCCAGCGCGGTCAGCTTGTATACCCCTCCAAAGACAGGTTCGGACTTGGCTGTAATCATTCTCTCACCTACGCCGAAGGAATCGATCTGAGCACCTTCAAGCAGCACGTCCCTGATCAGATATTCGTCCAGAGAGTTTGAAATAGTGATTGTACATTCATGAAGACCTGCTTCATCAAGCATACGGCGTGCTTTTCTTGTCAGGTAAGTGATATCTCCGCTGTCAATTCGGATTCCCATTTTATTAGGCTTGCATTCCTTGAATACCTTAATTGCGTTAGGTACACCCGACTTAAGAACGTTATATGTGTCAACTAGAAGAACACAGTTGTCAGGATATACTTCTGCATATTTCTTAAATGCCTCATATTCACTGTCGAACATCTGAACCCAGCTGTGAGCCATAGTACCAAGAGCTGTAATACCATAATCTCTGTCAGCAATTGCGCATGCTGTTCCTGAGCATCCTCCGATGTACGCTGCACGTGCACCTAAAACAGCAGCTGCAGTACCATGGGCTCTTCTCGTTCCGAATTCCATAACAGGTCTTCCCTTGGCAGCTCTTACAATTCGGCTTGCCTTCGTGGCAATCAGACTCTGATGATTTACCAGAAGCAGAATCATGGTCTCGATAAACTGCGCCTGAATTACCGGACCCCTTACTGTAATAATTGGCTCATAAGGGAATATTGGGGTTCCTTCGGGTACAGCCCACACATCACAGGAAAACTTGAAATCACGAAGATAATCAAGGAATTCTTCACAGAATACACCCTTGCCTCTGAGGAATTCAATATCCTTTTCATCGAATCTCAGGTCCTTCAGATATTCAATTACAGGTTCCAGACCGGCCATGATAGCGTAACCGCCACCATCGGGAATCCTTCTGTAGAACATGTCAAAATAAGCAATGTCTTCAACAATACCTGACTTTAAATAACCGTTAGCCATAGTAATTTCATAAAAGTCTGTCAGCATAGTCAGGTTTTCTTTCTCAATCATTTCTTCTCCTCTCGCAACATTGG
>JBJESZ010000062.1:0-8099 GCA_051883055.1 Emergencia sp. | reverse complement strand
ATAACAGTATGATTTGCGTCAGGTTGGGCGCCATATTTAGGAGGTACATATAACATGAGAGAAGTAGTAATCGTAAGTGCAGCTAGAACACCTATCGGTAAATTCGGTGGAACACTTAAGTCAATCCCTACAAGACAGCTTGGAGCTATCGCAATCAAGGAAGCTATCAAGAGAGCTGGAATCACACCTGAACAGGTTGATGAAGTTGTTATGGGTTGCGTTCTTCAGGGTGGCTTAGGACAGAACGTTTCAAGACAGATGGCTTTAGACGCTGGACTTCCTGTAGAGGTTCCTACATTTACAATCAATAAAGTTTGCGGATCCGGTCTTAGAGCAGTTGCATTAGCAGCTCAGATGATCAAGGCAGGAGACGCTGATGTTGTTGTTGCAGGTGGTGCTGAAAACATGTCAGCTACAGCTTACGCTATGCCAAGCGCAAGATGGGGAGCTAGAATGAACAACACTAACATGGTAGACATGATGGTTAACGATGGTCTTTGGGACGCATTCAACAACTACCACATGGGTATCACAGCTGAAAACGTAGCTGAACAGTGGGGCTTAACTAGAGAAGAATTAGACGAGTTCTCAGCAATTTCACAGCAGAGAGCTGAAGCTGCTGTTGATGGTGGTGTATTCGACGAAGAAATCGTTCCTGTTGAAATCCCTCAGAGAAAGGGTGATCCAATCATCTTCTCAAGAGACGAACACCTTACTCGTGGAACTACTGCTGAAGGTATCGCTAAGCTGAGACCTGCTTTCAAGAAGGATGGTATCGTTACTGCTGCTAACGCTTCCGGTATCAATGACGCTGGTGCTGCTCTTGTAGTAATGAGCAAGGAAAAGTGTGAAGAATTAGGACTTACTCCACTTTGCACAATCAAGTCATACGCTTCAGGCGGTGTAGATCCAAGCATCATGGGTGTTGGACCTGTTCCTGCTTCAAAGAAAGCTCTGGAAAAGGCTGGCTTAACTATGGAAGACATCGACCTAGTAGAAGCTAACGAAGCATTTGCTGCTCAGTCACTGGCTGTAAGAAAAGATTTAGGATTAGATCCTGAAAAGACTAACGTAAACGGTGGAGCTATTGCAATCGGACACCCAATCGGAGCATCCGGTGCAAGAATCCTTATCTCCCTGATCTACGAGATGAAGAGAAGAGATGCTAAGACTGGTCTTGCTACTCTTTGCATCGGCGGTGGTATGGGAACTACTGTTATCGTTGAAAGATAATTTAAGACAACTAAATAAGCATTATACGTTATCACTTTTATAATGCTTCGGATTATTGACAACCCGGATGAGCTTCGGCTCATCCGGGTTGTCTTTTAGGGAAGAAGGTTGCCCTTATTACATGCAGGTGAAGATGATTTTTCGATAACTCCTGCAATCAGGAGATAGTATTCAGGAATAGATTCACCATCGGACCATTGCGCCGTAATACCAAACACGTCTTCTGCCATCTTAACAGCAAGAAGACCGATGCTTTCTGGACCATATCGCATGACCTCCGGATGAATGCATGGCAGTCCGGACAGTCTGGCACATTTTGCACATTGTACGCACTCCTGTGCGGCCAGAGCGTAACTGCCGGGAATGGTTCTTTCTATTTCAAGAAGTTGTGAGTCAAATCTTGTTTTCTCGAAAAAAAGCCTTTGTTTGGCTTCTTCGACAGTTTTGGTTCCGGAATTGGATACCTTGTCAACTATAAGATGAAACCTGCTGAACTGCCGCCAGAATACCTCAGGATTAAAATCAAAATCGGGACATGACCATGTCTGACCGAATCCAGGGCATTGTCGGCATTTGCTGTAGGTGCAGCTGAAATCGAAATACTCATCCATCAGTTTATCAACAGACAGATAAGCTTCAAAATGTTCTATTTTATACAATGTACTGTTCTCCGGTTCTTTATTATTTTTTCAACTTGCCTTCGACGATCATTCTGGCTATGATTTCTGCACAGAATGCTACCGCAGTGGCACAGTGGAAAGTGCCGTTGTGATCCATGTATCCCTGATCTCCTTCAGGTGTTTTCCAGTCATATACAGCTCCCATGGTATGAATCATCACGTCTTCACAGAGTATTCCGCCATATTCTTTCTCGAAAATGTCTACAACCTCTCTTACCATTTGATGACATGCGTCGTAGTCCCCGCCCAAATCTGTAATGGGTCTTCCGTAGCAGAGACTGATTGCCCATGCAGCTGCATTGAGAGCACCGCATGTTCCCTTCAGAGAGCATCCGCAGCCTCCGGCGATACCGAAGCATCCCTTAAGCATATCTTCTGTTATCCCCAAATCCGGAAAAGCAGTATATAATCCGTTCAGCACACTCTGGATACAGTTACCATAATCTGTTTCAGTCTGAAAACCGACATCCATCGCTTTTTTGACCAGAGCTTCCTTTTCTTCCTGAGATAAAACTGTATAATCTTTCATGATAGGTTCTCCTTTCAGAATAAGTTTCCGCAATAAACTAAGCTAATTCTAGCTGAAAATACAGTGGAAAACAAGGAAAAGTCAAAAGCATAACAATCTAGTCAGCAATGAAATGAATTGAAAAGAATGAATATAAATGTTAACATTGGTATATTCAAAATATCATTGCTCAGATGGAGGTTACAATATGAAGCTGATAGTTGTAGGTGGAGTGGCAGGCGGAGCTTCTGCAGCTGCAAGAGTGCGCAGACTTGATGCCAGCGCTGATATCAAAGTTTTTGAAAGAGGAGAGCACGTTTCCTTTTCGAACTGTTCCTTACCTTACTATCTGGGAGGTGTGGTTGAATCTGATGAAGATCTGATCATGATGTTTCCGGAAGATTTCAAGAATAATCATGACATTGATGTATATACAAGACACGAAGTTGTCTCTATTAACCGGGATCGCAAGACTGTTACGGTTAGAAACCTTAATACATGTGAGGAGTATGAGGAGACTTATGATAAACTGGTGCTTTCTACCGGAGCGCGCCCTTTAATGCCGAAGGGCATAAAAGGGATTGACAGCGGTAATGTGTTTGCCATAAGAAATGTTACAGATATAAGCCGACTAAAGCTGACCTTGGATGCCGCAGGCATAAATGAAGTTGTGGTAGTAGGCGGCGGGTTTATCGGTATAGAGACTGCTGAGAATCTGAAAAAAGCCGGTAAAAATGTAACTGTAATTGAAGGAACAGATCAGATAATGGTTCCGTATGATTATGACATGGTCCAGACGCTTCATAAGGAACTGGATGACAACGGCATAAGACTATGTCTCGAATCTACAGTCACATCCATAGAAGAGGGCAAAGTGACTGCAGTAAAGCATGACGAGGAGTTTTGCGTAGATGCTGATGCAATTGTGATGGCTATCGGAGTTTCACCGGAGACGGAGCTGGCTGAAGCTGCAGGTCTTGAGATTGGACGGACTCGCGGAATTAAGATAAATCACAATTATCAGACAAATGATCCTGATATTTACGCTGTAGGCGACGCCATTGAATCCTTCAACGCACTGACACATAAACCGGGCCGTCTTGCACTGGCAGGGCCTGCACAGCGACAGGCAAGAGCCGCGGCAGATCATATTTGTGGAAAACAGAACAAGGTTAAAGGGTTCATCGGTTCATCCTGCATTAAAATCTTTGGACTGAACGCTGCGTGCACTGGTCTTAATGAAAAAACTGCAAGGGAACAAGGGTTATCGTTCGATTCTGTGCTTATATTCCCTTCTGATAAGGTGGGAATTATGCCGGATTCCAACTATATGGAATTTAAACTCATATTTGAAGTACCGACAGGCAGAATACTGGGAGCGCAGGCCATTGGAACAGGTGAAGCTGATAAGAGAATCGATGTGATTGCATCGATGATTACTATGGGAGCTGACCTGGAAGACCTGAAAGAACTGGAACTGTGTTATGCCCCACCATTTTCTACTGCTAAGGATGTTGTAAACATGGCGGCGCTTGTAGGTCTGAATATTTTGTACGGCAGATACAAGCAGGTCCATGTGGACAAGGTGCGTGAGCTTGCAGAGAGCGGAGCCTATATAATCGATGTGAGAAGTCCAGAAGAATTCCAGTCGGGACATCTGAAATGTGCACACAATATTCCGCTGGGACAGCTTCGCCAGAGACTGGATGAGGTGCCACGCGACGTTCCTGTATACCTGCACTGCAGATCAAGTCAGAGATCGTACTATGCGACATGCTGTCTCCAGGGTCACGGCTTCACTAACATTACGAATATCAGCGGATCGTTTCTCGGCATAAGCCTGTATGAGTATTTTAATGACAAAACAGAGGGCAGAGAACCGATAGTGACTGAGTATAATTTTGAGTAGGCAGGAAATATATAAAAATTACCATCAAATGTGATTGTTGTCTGTTTTCATCGTGAATGTTTCGTGTTATATTGGATTAAGTTGTGTTATTGGTAGCATTTTGTCGAGTCCTGTTTAAGGATTCAGACAGTGTTATATTCGTGCGCATATAAATGCGTTACAGAGTTTATTCTTTTTTACTAATGTACTTATTTAGGAGATTTATCATGGGAGAAGCTAAAACAAAAAAAGAACGCCTTCCTAGCAAGTTTGAGGCTATTTTGCCGGTTATTACACTGCTTGGCCTGATGCTTGCAAACTACTTATTCGAATGGGGAAACGATCCTCACATCTATGTATTAATTACTGCAGTTGTATGCTGTGCAGTCGGATGTTTCTGCGGAGTTCCTATTAAGGAAATGCTTGCTTCAGCTTTCGATGCAGTAAATCGTTCACTGGAAGCAATGTTCATCCTGATGTTTGTAGGATGCCTTGTAGGATCATTTGAATGGTGCGGTACTATTCCTGCCATCGTTTATTATGGACTGAAGATTTTCACACCTGCAATCTTCCTTCCTGCAGTATGTCTGTTATGTGCTATAGTAGGATTATCATTAGGTTCATCCTACACTGTAAGTGCAACGCTAGGTATTGCATTCATGAGTATCGGTGCTACAATGGGAATCAACCCTGCAATGATTGCGGGTGCCGTTCTTTCAGGAGCATGTACTGGAGACAAGTTCTCTCCTCTGTCAGACTCCACTAACCTGGCAGCAGCTTCAGCACAGACCGGTTTGTTTGACCACGTTAGAGCCATGGTTGGAACAACCTTCCCTGCATTCCTTATTGCATTCTTAGGCTTTACAGTTCTGTCACTTACAGGCAATGCAGGAGAATATGATCCTGAGCTTGTAAACGGTCTGTCAAGCGCAATCGAAGAGAATTTCGCTTTCATGAGCCCAATTCTTCTTGTTCCTATCGCAGTTATCATTATTGTTGCAGTGGTTCAGATGCCTGCTATTCCTGGAGTACTTCTGGTTTCAGTAACAGGATGTGTATTTGCTGCAATATTCCAGGGTGCATCATTCGCTGATTGCGTAAGCATGCTTCACTACGGATATTATACTGAGACAGGCAATGAACTGGCTGATACACTTCTTAACAGAGGCGGTATGGATTCAATGCTGTGGACTATCAACATGGCCCTTATCGCTATCGGATTCGGAGGTATGTACTCCAGATGTGGAGCTGTAGAATCCTTACTGGGCGGTTTAATCAAGAAGATCAGAACTCCATTCCACCTGATGGCTGCAGTTATTCTGACTGCTATGTTCTGCATACTTACTATGTGTGACCAGTACATTGGAATTCTTCTTCCACCTGCAATGTACAAGGAAAAGATCGACGAAATGGGACTTTCCAGAAATCTTCTTTCAAGATGTACAGAAGACGGTGGAACATTGTTCTCACCTCTGGTACCATGGTCATCATGCGGTGTATATCACTCCAGCATGCTGGGTGTAGGTGTAATGGCATACCTGCCATTCTGCTTCACAAATATCCTGAACCCAATCGTTTCACTGGCTACAGCAGCTTGGGGCGGAAATATTATCTACGCTGACGGTTCTCGCACCGGATTCTTTGGTGGCAAGGTGAAGGCTGGAAATCCTGCAGCAGCACCTGAAGATGAACACGAATACGCAATGAAGAGACTTGCTGAACTAAGAGAAAACGGAACTTACAAGCAGGTTGGTTAACAGTTATTTCACTAATACAAAAGGAAAAAACGCATATCCGCTTCTGCGGATATGCGATTTTTCAATATATTTCAATATAATCGAAAGGTCGTAATATGGTTTATAAGGGTATTGTCAAGGAACGAGACTCAAAGAGAAAAATGCTTCTGCTTGCAGGATGTTTACTGATGCTTTTTTTATCAATCAACATGAGAAATTTTCTGTATATCTGTATGTCCGCGATTCTCGGGGTGGCAGTATTTTTCAAGAAGGAGCATATTGTTTCTGAGAAAGGAGTTTCCATAAAGTATAGTCTGTTCGGTATGAAAATTGACTACAAATGGGAGTGGAGCGAGATTACCGGCATCAGACCCGATTTTAAAAAGTCAAAACCGAACGTGCTTCTGGAAATCGCCAAAGATGTTACCATAAGGGGTTTTGTTTTCAAAAAGGAAGATATCCCGGGAGTTTTGGAACTGGCGAAGAAAATGAATCCGGACATGTATGTGGATGACCGGACCGAAGAAGAACGTATGGAAGCTGAGGATGAGAGAAATCGAAAGCTTGCTGAAGCGAGAATGAGGAAGGAACGCGCACGGGCAGCGGAAAAAGCAAAACGAAAGAAAAACTCGAAAAAGAGGTAATACAGCAAATATTGTGAATTTTATACAGAGTCAGTCTGATTGTCTGCCGCCAGGTGGGGTTATTCCTTACCGGCGGCAGTTTACATTTTATTTCGGTATTAGAAAACATCTCCCGAATCTACTTTCGGACGGATAACCGCAATCTGCAGCCCGGCACCTCTGATCGCAAAGTTGATGTTAAAAGATGTAAGAACATCTTCCACATATATATCCAGTTCCGGTTCCGTAGGAATCTGGAATGGAGAACCGCTCATGAAATCCTCCTCATTGCCGAAGTCTAACGATGACAGGTAGGCAAAAATATTGTGATTTTTGAGCATGGAGCATTTCATAACAGAATACATTCCGGCCGGAAGATTTATAGATACGTTTAAGTCTAATTCGTCTTTAAAATCGTCCAGGATGTTTTTGGCCTGATGAATGGTGGTTGTCCTGCTGCACATATCTGAAATCTCATCATTGAAGTTGATTGCAAGGACAACGTAAAATGGATTCTCGTCCGTGCCTGATGCGATAACACTGTACTGTTTTCCCCAGCAGATTAGCTGTCCTTTTATGCCTGAAAGAATCTGATGGGCAAAGTAGCTGGGCTTTCTTATTCCGTTTGACGTCAGAACCGAAGGAAGGCCAGCCAGCAACTGATCTGAATTGTTCTGATCTCTCAATGTCACGTTCACCCAGTCTTCTTCTGAACGAATCCATTTTCTGATTAGACAGATTGGAAGAGCAATGGAATCGTTACCGGATGATATGATTCCATACTCAATCTCGTCCTTGTTTTTTATGGCAGTTTTGAATCCTGCAGCCTCAAGAAGTGACTTGAGTTCCATTGTTCCAGAGTTTTTTTCATCATCTGATATTACGGTAACCATCTCAGGGCGCAGCTGGGAGATATACGAAAAGATGCTGTATCCCATGAATCTGAAATCTTCACATGTAACTTCCACATTTAATCTGTGGTTAACATATGAAATTGGTTTACCGTATATGTCTACGTCTATTTCAAGCTTAAGACTGCTGACAAGCGAGGTGTTGTTCTTTTGCGAATTAAGAGAAGAAAGCAGCTGACGAATTAGCTTTATGGCTTTGTTTGGCGTAACCAGAGTGAGAGTTTCCTGGTGGAATTCGCTTTTTACCATCGGCATGAATTTTTCCCTATGCTCACGTGGAGAATGACCAAACCACTTTTTAAAGTATTTCTCATAATATGACGTAGTAGAAAATCCCACATCACGTGCTATCTGACTGATTTTTTTTGTTGTGTCAAGAAGCTGTATTTCTGACCACTCCACGCGTGCAAAACAGAGGAAATCACGAAAATTCATTCCGGTATAGTCCTTGATGATGTGAGAAATATAAAATGTGCTGAGGTGTTCTATATTAGCCAGATCATCCAGCGTAATCTTCTCT
>JBJESZ010000061.1:0-8141 GCA_051883055.1 Emergencia sp. | reverse complement strand
AGGCAATTTTGGACGCGATTGTGAAGGACGTTTTGGAACAGTATGGAGAACATTCTATTTTTGCCAGAACGGATTGGGAGAAAGATGCCGACAATCTGCCGCTTACTTCAGATGAGGCCACGCGGATGATTCAGGAACAGATTCGCTATATCCTCCACGACCCTACAATCAGGAGGGCACGTAAAATGCTGGTAATTGAACAGTTCCAGAATCCAGAGCTTGCAAAGCTGCAGACTAAGCAGAATTATTTAGATGTGCTGCGATACTTCACCGGGATGATGAAGCAGCTGATCCGACAGGGTGTGCTGGCAGAATATGACCCGGAGATAATGGCAGCCCAGTTTTGTCTGCCCATTTCCGTGTGGATTAATCTCTGTGACCGGGAACCGGATCGTGAACAGGAGGTCATGGAACTGGTGGAAAAACATATCCGGCAGTTTTTCCGGATCTATCAATCAAAGATGGATCCGGACGTATAGTATTGAAGCTCAGAAAGAAAAACTGGAAGCGGAAGGGCATACAATTATTCAGCGTGGACGCAAAAAATCAGTTACTATGTAAAAGATTATGAAAAAGCTTTGTTTGAATTGAAATATACAACTTAAGATTTACGGAGGCTAACCATAATGAATATTGAGTATAAAGATACCCATGATTTTGGATCTGAAGAAATTGAACGCCTATTCCTTTCGGTTGAGTGGTCATCAGGTCATTTCCCGGATAAACTTGTAGTTGCAATGCAGAATTTTGATACGGTTTATTCGGCTTGGGACGGAAATAAACTTGTCGGTATGGTATGCGCAATGGATGACAAAATAATGAATGCTTATGTACATTATCTTCTTGTTGATCCTGCCTATCACGGAAAAAGAATTGGAAGAACACTTGTAGATATGGTAAAACTAAAATATAAGGATTATATGCGCATAGCAGTTATTGCATACAATGACGAAATGCATTTCTATGAGAATTGTGGATTTGTAAAAAGCGAAGATACGTCACCAATGTTTATAACATCATTGTGGACATAAATTTCGGCTTGCCTGCATCAACACAAGGAGTTTACAGCGACAAGCAAACAAGGAGGTACATAAAAAAGATGAAAAAAATGATTGCATATTGCGGGCTGGATTGCGAGAAATGCGACGCGTATATCGCAACGGTGCACGACGATCAGGTATTACGTGAAAAAACTGCGAAAGCATGGACCGAGCTAAATCATGTGCCGATTCTGCCTGAACATATAAATTGTCAGGGCTGTCGTGCCGACGGAATCAAAACAGTGTTCTGTGACAGCCTTTGTGAAATCCGTCAGTGTGCGCTGAAAAAAAGCGTTGACACCTGCGGTGACTGCACGGAATTTGGAACATGCCGGATTGTCGGAATGATTCTCGAAGGCAACCCGGAAGCACTATATAATCTAAAGGGATAAAAGGATAAAAGGATATGACAAGGGGATACTTGCGCGAAAAAGAAGAAAAGTGGTACAATTGGGTAGATGATTATTGAGGAGGAACCTGTATGGATATGAGAAATAGAGTTGAGGAAGCAGTAAAAAAATATGAACCTGAGCTTAGAAAGCTGGCTCTCGACATACATGATAACCCGGAGCTGGGGCTTGAGGAGTTCAAAGCATGTGCGTGGCAGGTGGCTTTGCTGGAAAAGTACGGCTTTCAGGTTGAGAAGAACTTCTGCGGTTTTGAAACTGCCTACAGGGCATGCTATCACAGCGGGAAACCGGGACCGAAGATCGCCTTCATGGCAGAATATGATGCGCTTCCCGGTCTGGGTCATGGCTGCGGGCATAATCTGATTGCAGCCATGTCGCTGGGTTCAGGACTCGTTCTGAAGGAGTTTGCAGAGGAGCTTGGCGGGGAGGTTTATGTAATCGGAACACCGGCAGAGGAAACTGCAGGCACCAAGGTTCAGATGTCCAAGATGGGAGTTTTTGACGAGATGGACGCTGCCATGATGGCACATCCTTTCTTCAGAAATACAGATTCAGCAAATTACATGGCCATTATAGGAAGACGATATGAATTCTTTGGAAAGCCGTCTCACGCAGCATCTGCACCTGATGCCGGAATAAATGCACTGGATGCTGTAATCAATTTCTTTAATCTAATAAACGCCATGAGGCAGCAGTGCCAGGATGACGCGAGAATTCACGGAATAATTACAGACGGCGGACTTGCTCCGAACATCATTCCGGATTATACAGCCGCAAATTTCTATATAAGAGCTAATCTGATGAGCGATGTGGAAAAGCTTGAAGAACGTGTGGAAAACTGTGCAAAAGCTGCAGCGCTTGGAACGGGATGCACATACAAAATCAGTCACATTGAAGAGGATTTCAAGGACTGCAGAAGCAATCAGACCCTGAATCGTCTCGCGGTTTCACATATTGAGAAATTCTCGCCGTATCCTTTTTCCATATTCGGGGAAAAGTATATTCCGGGTTCCACAGACGTTGGTGACGTAAGCTACAGCTGTCCTGCCATCATGCTGGGTGCAAAAATCGGCGATTCAGAAAATCCTATGGAACAGCACACACCTCACGTTGTCGAATGTGCGGCAAGCGAGCCTGCTTTGGAGAACGCAATGAACTTCATCAAGGGTTTCGTCATGACAGGTATAGATTTAATATCAAAGCCCGAACTCCTTGAGGAAATCAGGGCTGAGTTCGCAGCAATATAGCCAATATGGCACCAGAATAATTACTGTAAAAGATGAAGCAGGAGGTATGGCTGTACCCCCTGCTTTGATAATGATGCAGAATTTTTGTGCAGATGTTTATCTCACCCTGAAGCCAATTCCAAGCTCGGCAGCTCTGGCGGCACAGATTTCGATGGATTCCCTGGACAGACTGCCGCTTACTACAGAGCAGGTGACAACAGGAACGTGCTTCTTTACTTTTGTGATGAAATCCAGCATTGCGTCGTATGCAGCCGGACCGAATTCCGGGTGGCAGAGAGCTGTGTATTTTTCCGCGTCAGCTTCGTTCATGCTGACGTTGACCGCATCGATTACACCGTCCATCCTTGGAGTAACATCCTCGCCAAAACGCAGATTTGCAAGGCCGATGGTGTTTATTCTGATTTTTACATCGAAGTCGGTTTTGATAGCACGGGCAATCTGAAGAAGGTCGTCAAGCCTTTCGGTAGGCTCGCCGTAACCGCAGAAGACAACCTCATCGTAGGCACCCACATCCCACTTTTTCAGCTCGGAGAGAACCTCATCCACAGTGGGCTCCTTTTCAAGGAGCAGGGTGTCGGCACTGCCCAGGCCGTCAGTGAAATTTTTGATACAGAACTCGCAGGCGCAGGGACATCTGTTGGTAAGATTGATATAAAGGCCGCCGCCGTAATCGTATACTACACTGGACATTTAAGTCACCTCACTTTTAAAATGTATATTCCCATTATACACCCGATTGTGAGGAAAGGGGAGCGTATTAATTTAAAAAGGCTCCGAATCTTGCAGAATAGTAGAAGGTTTGGTATAATAAACTTTATACATTCTAACCTAGGAGAATAGAAAATGCCAATTAAAGTACCTAATAATCTGCCGGCAATAAAGACCCTGACGGAGGAAAACGTATTCGTAATGACTGATACGAGGGCCATGACTCAGGATATCAGACCGCTGCAGATTCTTATTCTTAACCTGATGCCGACCAAGGTCGACACAGAAACCCAGCTTACAAGACTGCTGGGAAATACACCGCTTCAGGTTGAACTGGAGCTTTTACAGACGAGCACTCATAAGGCGGGAAACACATCCCAGGAGCATATGATTGCGTTCTATAAGACTTTTGATCAGATTAAACAGAAATATTACGACGGGATGATTATCACCGGCGCACCTGTGGAACTGATGGATTTCGAGGAGGTTGACTACTGGGACGAGCTGTGCGAAATCATGGAATGGTCCAAGAAGCATGTTCACAGTACATTCCATATCTGCTGGGGAGCACAGGCAGGCCTGTACTATCACTACGGAATCCAGAAAAGAATTCTGCCTAAGAAGCTGTCCGGTGTGTATAAGCATACGCTTGACTATAAAAAGGGAATGCTCTTCAGGGGTTTTGATGACGTGTTCTACGTGCCGCACTCAAGAAACACGACAGTGGACATCGAGGACGTGAAGGCGGTGCCTGAGCTGAAGATTATCGCAACCTCAGAGGAAGCCGGAATCTACGCGGTGAAGTCGAACAACGACAAGCAGATTTTCATCATGGGCCACTCCGAATACGACGCGGACACCCTGCTGAAGGAGTATGTGCGCGACAAGAATGCGGGTCTGAATCCTGACGTTCCGTGCAATTACTTCCCTGACGATGACGATACGAAGGAACCTGTTGTTACGTGGCGTTCCTGCGCAAACCTGCTGTATTCCAACTGGCTGAACTACTTCGTTTACCAGACGACCCAGTACGACATTACGCAGATCAACAGCGAAAGCTTTGAGGATATCATCGACGGCGAAATCAACCGTAAGGTCGTCAAGTTCGGCGGTACGTCTCTGGCCAGCGCGTCTCAGTTCAAGAAGTGTGCCGAGATTGTTAAAGCGGAGCCTGAACGCAGCTACGTGGTGGTTTCTGCGCCGGGCAAGCGTTTTGACGATGACGTGAAGGTTACGGATCTTCTCATCAGGGCGTCAAAACTTCCGGCGGCTGAAGCCGAGGATGTCCTTTCATCAATTATGTCACGCTACAAGGTTATTGCAAGAGGACTCGGTGTCGATACGGATATAGACGGAGAATTTGATAGAATAGCTGAAGCTCTTGGAGACGAGAGCAGGCAGGATTACATTGTAAGCCGCGGGGAATATCTGAACGCAAAGATCATGGCGGCATATCTGGGATACGATTTTGTGGATGCTGAGGGCAATATCTATTTTGATTCAGAAGGAAAATACGACCCTGTGGCTACGAAGGTGGCTCTCGGAAAGACACTTGAGGCTCATCCCAATGCAGTAATACCGGGCTTCTACGGAACTATGCCTGACGGAAGGATAAAAACCTTCTCAAGAGGCGGCTCCGATATTACGGGTGCAATTGTTGCGGCAGTCTGCAGTGCCGATATATATGAAAACTGGACTGATGTATCAGGTCTTCTTATGGCGGATCCGCGAATTGTCGACAACCCGCTTACCGTTCCGGTTATTACATACAAGGAGCTGCGTGAACTGTCATACATGGGAGCTGCGGTAATTCATGAAGATACCATTTTCCCTGTAGTTAAAATGGAAATTCCTATCAACATCAGAAATACCAACAGGCCTGAGGATGCGGGAACACTGATTGTAAAGAACGCGGATTACTACCAGAGCAGTCTGCAGGTTTCCGGAATTTCCGGCAGGAAGGGTCATACATCTGTCCTGGTTGAGAAGGCACATCTTAACGAAGACCATAACCTTCGCGGAGAGCTTCTGAATATTTTCACGGATAGAAATATTACCATTACAAATATGCTCTCAGGAATTGACACTCTGAATATCATTGTGGAAAGCAGCGAATTCGAGGAATTTGCCGATGACATTCTTGACGAAATTGAGAGCAGGATCCAGCCGACAAAGCTTTCTGTAAACAGCGGGCTTGCAATCATCGCTATTGTGGGAAGGGAGCTTGGTACATCACCGGCTATCGCCGTAAAGGTTCTTGGTGCTCTTGCAAATCACAAAATCAATATCAGGCTGATAGACCACGGTTCAGAGAAAATCAATATGCTGATTGGTGTAAGCGATGAGGATTATCTGCCTGCAATTCAGGCAATATATAGGGAGTTTACTTCGATTTAAATTGGGGTATATAAAGAAAATGTGCAAATTAATGTAGTTAATCGATAGGAGGAAAAAATGCAGATTACAGACAGAGTACCAAACTGTAATGGATGCGAGGCCTGCATGCTTGGCTGCAAGTATGCGTGCATGAAGATGATTAGAGATGAGAACGGACATAAGCGGCCGATTATTGATGAGCAGGGCTGCAATAAGTGCAACAACTGTGTTCTGTACTGTCCGCTGTTCAATCCTGTTGAACTTCCTGAATTTGAGGAGTTCTTTGAGTACAGGGATGAGTATTATGAAAGAGATATGGCCAAGGTTTACCGCGAAACCATTCGCAGCGTGAAGAGCGGCACTACAACAGAGTTTGCGGGAACCTTATGTCAGATTGCGGGTCTGAAATCAGTAATGGGAGACAGACTGAGCTGCGACCTCAGAATCTTCCCGCTTTACTGTGATCCGGAGAATCCGAAGAGGCCTGAGTGTGCAGGATGCACATATGTGGAAAAATACATAAAAAAATAACTGATAAGATAGAAAAAATAAATGACGGGAGGAGTTTATAATGGCAGATTGTAATCACGATTGCAGTTCATGCGGTGCAAGCTGTGGAGAAAGACAGGAAGATCCGGGCATTCAGAAGGCACCGATGAACGAATTCTCAAATGTTAAAAAGGTTATCGGTATAGTAAGCGGAAAGGGTGGAGTAGGTAAATCATCCGTTACATCCATGCTTGCGACTGCTGCAAGAAAGGCGGGTCTTAACGTTGCTGTTCTTGACGCAGACATTACAGGACCTTCAATTCCGAAGGCATTCGGTCTAACTGAAAAGGCGCAGGGTAATGAACAGATGATTCTTCCTTCAATCACAAAGTCCGGAATCAAGGTAATGTCGATCAACCTTCTTCTTGAGGATGAAACAGACCCTGTAGTATGGAGAGGTCCTATCCTTGGCGGAGTAATTGAACAGTTCTGGTCCGATGTATGCTGGGGGGATATTGACGTTATGTTCGTGGACATGCCTCCGGGAACAGGCGACGTTGCGCTGACTGTTTATCAGTCACTGCCTGTAGACGGAATCGTAATCGTTACATCACCTCAGGAGCTGGTTGGAATGATTGTTGAAAAGGCCGTTAAGATGGCGGAAATGATGGATATTCCTGTTTCGGCTATCGTTGAAAACATGTCATACTTCAAGTGCCCTGAATGCGGCGGTGAGCACAAGATTTTCGGAGAAAGCAACATCGAGGATATTGCCGGCAGATACGGAATCCAGGCAGTTGCAAAGCTTCCGATCAATCCTGAAATTGCACAGGCTTGCGATAACGGAAGCATCGAAGACCTTCAGTGTGAAGAGCTTGCAGATCTGGCAAAGCTGCTGTAAATTAATAATTTAATTCTATTGAAAGAGGCTTCTGATTAAAGATAATCAGGAGCTTTTTTTTGAAATGAATGTAAAGTAAGATTGACATATGTTTGAAAAGTGGTAATATAATAAATGTAAAGGAGACTTGATATTTATATGACGTTTATTAAGAGGGGATTTACTATATGAATAACAGAATTCAGGATCTTCGCAAGGAGAAGAGTCTTACTCAGCAGGGGCTGGCGGAAAAGCTTGGAGTATCACGGCAGACAATCATATCCCTGGAAAATGGAAAGTATAATCCGTCGATAACCCTGGCATATAAGCTGGCGAAAATATTCGGACTTACTATTGAAGAGGTTTTTATCTTTGACGAGGAGGTATAAAAGGATGTTCACAAATAAAAGAATGATCTGGTACTGGATAGTTTTAGCTGCAGGAATCCTTATTTTTATCTGCGGAGTGATGAATTTGATCGATCCGTCAGTATCCGGTGTTGGAGGAGGTCTTGTCGGAGTGGCGGCAATAAGGCTTATACAGGGAACCAGATACAGAAAGAACGAGGAATTTGCCAGACATGTTGACACAGCCTACAATGATGAACGCAATATGTTTATCGCCAGCAAGGCAAAGGCGTGGGCATTCTATATTACTATTATAGGTCTTGCGGTCATTACAATAATAATGTTCATAGCCAAACGGACTTTATATGCACAGATTGCAGGATGTACTGTGGCTGCAATGGTGGCAGTATATTGGATTGTGTATATGATCCTTCTAAGAAAATATTAAACTGAAGAAAAAGGGGCATTGTTATTTTAATAAAAACCCGTTCGATACTGTGAGTTAATCTCAGTGACGAACGGGTTGTTTTTTTTTATAAATATTCTACACCAGGAAAAATTCGCTTACAAGCACTACGATGCAGCAGATTGCGGCAACGCTGAAGAGACTTCCGCCCAGCCATGCTGCGCCGATTCCCACTATC
>JBJESZ010000060.1:1253-8152 GCA_051883055.1 Emergencia sp. | reverse complement strand
AAAGAAAAACTGATGGAGAGATTCGGTCTTTCTGAAATTCAGGCTCAGGCAATTCTAGATATGAGACTTGCAAGGCTGCAGGGTCTGGAAAGAGAGAAAATCGACAAGGAATACGAAGAGTTGATGAAAAAGATTGCTTACTACAACTCTATTCTTGCAGACGAGAAGCTTCTGATGGGAGTAATTAAGGACGAACTGACAGAAATCAAGGATAAATATAAGGACAAGAGAAGAACAAAAATCGTTGCAGATGTTGACGATTTTGATGATGAGGATCTTGTCGAAGAAGAACAGGTTGCAGTTACTTTAACTCATCTTGGATATATCAAGAGAGTTCCGGCTGACACATATAAGGCTCAGAGAAGAGGCGGCAAGGGAATAACAGGAATCACAACGAGAGAAAATGACTTCGTTAAGGATCTGATTATGACCTCAACTCACGATTATCTGATGTTCTTTACTAATACAGGTAAGGCACACAAGATCAAAGCCTTTGAAATTCCTGAAGCCGGAAGAACAGCTAAGGGTACTCCTGCTGTTAACTTCCTGAACCTGCTTCAGAGAGAGAGAATTACAACTGTTATTCCTATTAAGGACTTCTCGGAGGACAAGTATCTTATTGCCGTTACTAAGCAGGGAACAATCAAGAAGACACCTATTTCCGAGTTTGATACTCAGAGATCAACAGGTCTGATTGCCATCAAGCTGAAAGATGATGACCAGCTGATTGGAATCAAGGAAACGACGGGTTCCAACCAGGTTATCATTGTTACCAAGCAGGGTAAATGTATCAGCTTCTCAGAAGAGGATGTAAGAAGCATGGGCAGGATCGCCGGAGGCGTAAGAGCAATCAAGCTGGATAAGGATGACGAAGTAGTTGCTATGGAACTTGTTGAACCCGGTCAGGAGCTGCTTGTTGTAACTGAAAACGGTTACGGTAAGAGAACACCTGTTAAGGACTATAAGATTCAGGTTCGCGGCGGAAAGGGACTTCTGACTTATGACAAGGGTAAGTTCTCCAAGACAGGTGCTCTTGTAGGTGCCATGGCTGTAGATGACGATGATGAAGTTCTGATGATTAATTCAGACGGCATTATTATCAGAATCAAAGCCAACGAAGTTTCCAAGCTTGGCAGAGCTACCCAAGGCGTAAAAATCATGAAGGTTGAAGACGATACAAAGATTGTCGCCATAGCCAAAGTGATTAAGGAAGATGTCGATGATGAGCCTGAAGAAAAAAAAGAAAAGAAGGCTAAGCCGGAAGACAAGGATGAACAGCTGACACTTTAAAGTTAATCAACATTGTTATATAATACCTGTGTGGCTTGTGCCGCACAGGTAATTTTATATAACATTGTATAGGAAACAGGAATTTAGGAGAGAGACATGGACAATATTAAGTTTACAGTTCCGGGAAAACCTGAGTATCTGACAATGGTAAGACTGGCAATTGCATCAGTTGCCAACAATGCGGGTTTTGATTACGATGCTATTGAAGATATTAAGACTGCCGTTGAGGAAGGATGCAAGAATGTTTCGTGCCACGGTTTTGACGGATATTCTGAAAGATATGAGCTTCAGTGCAACGTTGAAAAAGGAAAGCTTGAAGTACTGATTAAGGATGACTGCGCCAGTCATACTCTCGAAAAGCTGGCGAAGCCCTGCCAGAACTGCCCTAAAGAGGGTGACATAGGCATTTATCTGATTCAGACAATAATGGATGAAGTTGATTTCGGTAAAACTGAAGACGGTCACAAACAGATAAGAATGGTGAAAAACATATGAAGGAACAGGAATTATTTACGAAATATCTAAATAATCCCAGTATCGAAAACAGAAACGAAATAGTTGAAAAGCATCTTTATATGGTGGACATTCTTATCAGAAAGTATCTTGGAAAGGGAGTCGACTATGATGATCTTTACCAGGTTGGAGCACTTGCACTGGTTAACGCAGTTGAAAGATTTGATCCTGAAAAAGGATTTGAGTTCAGCTCCTTTGCAACCCCTACTATTCTCGGGGAAATAAAAAAATACTTTCGCGATAAGGAATGGAGCCTGAAGGTGCCCAGAAGACTTAAGGAAACTGCTGCAAAAGTCCAGGAGGTTAGAGAAAAGCTGCGTGAAGAGCTGGATCGCAACCCTACCCTTCAGGAAATTTCAGAAGCTTCCGGTTTTTCACAGGAACAGGTAATAGAGGCCATGGAAGGTGCTAAATCATATGGCACTTATTCTCTGGACAAAACCTACTCAGAAGCAGGCGAAGATGGGGACACATCATTCCTGGAAAAATATACAACGTTTGAAGAACTAGGATATGAGAGAATAGAAACAAAGGAAATCATTGATAAAGTAATAAAAAGCTTTAATGATCAGGAAAAATTTATCTTTAAACAGAGGTTTTTACATAACTGCTCTCAGGCTGAGATTGCAGCTGATCTTGGTGTGTCCCAAATGACAGTATCAAGGGCAGAAAAAAGTATAATCGGCAAGTTTAAAGAAGAAGCAAGGAGATAAGTATATGGCAAGTTTATGGGGCGGAAGATTTGAAAAAGAAATGGATAGTCTGGTAAAGGATTTCAACGCTTCAATTTTCTTTGACCAGAGAATGTTCGAGGAGGATATCGACGGAAGCGTTGCTCACGTTACAATGCTTGGAAAACAGGGAATTGTAACTGAGGAAGAAGCAGATCAGATTATTAAAGGACTCGAAAAAATCAGAGAAAAGATCAGAAGCGGTGAAATTGTTTTTACAGTGGATGATGAAGATATCCACATGGGTATAGAAAGCAGACTTATAGAAGAAATCGGAGATGTGGGGAAGAAGCTGCACACAGCAAGAAGCAGGAATGACCAGTGTCAGGTAGATGCGAGACTGTACCTTAAGAAGGAAATCAGAAACATTCTGAACAGACTGATTTACCTCGAAGAAGTAATTCTGGACAAGGCTGAAAAATATGCTGACAGTCTGACTGTCGGATTTACACATATCCAGCACGCACAGCCTATTACAATCGGATTTGTCTTCATGGCATATTTCCAGATGTTCAAAAGAGATATTCAGAGACTTCAGGATACATATGACAGAATGAATCTTAATCCTCTTGGAGCATGTGCTCTTGCAGGAACTACACTGAATACAGACAGATACCTGACTTCAGAGCTTCTTGGATTTGCAGGTCCTACTGAAAATGCAATGGACAGCGTTAGTGACAGAGATTACAGCCTTGAATTCCTAAGCGATGCGTCAATTTCCATGATGCACCTTTCAAGATGGGCTGAGGAATTCGTATGGTGGAACTCTTCAGAATTCTCATATATCGCAATAGATGACAGCTACTGTACAGGCAGCAGCATCATGCCTCAGAAGAAGAACCCGGATATGGCGGAGCTTCTGAGAGGAAAAGTCGGCCGTGTATACGGTGATCTGATGCAGCTGCTGACTGTAATGAAGGGAACACCTCTTGCATACAACAAAGATTTTCAGGAAGACAAGGAAAGCCTGTTTGACGCCATCGACACCTGGAAGGCAAGCATCCAGATATTTGCAAATATGCTGGAAAAGACGGAATTCAGAGTAGATGAGATTCAGAAACAGTTTGCAAAAGGCTTCCTGAATGCGACAGATATTGCAGAACACTTTGCAAAACAGGGAATTCCATTCAGAGAGGCACACAGCATCGTTGGAAGAATGGTAAAGAAATGCGAAATCAACGGATGTGACTTTGAAGACCTGACTGAAGAAGAACTTCAGGAAATCGACAGCAGAGTAACTAAGGATTCCCTTGGTGATATAAGCATGAAAGCATGTGTAAATGCAAGAATGTCATTTGGCGGAACTGCACCTGCAGAAGTAAGAAGACAGATAAAAGCCGGAAGAGAATGGCTTGAATCAGTCGATCTGTAAATGAATGGAGGAAATAATAATGGATATCAAAGAAAAAGCATTACAGATGCATGCTCAATGGAAGGGAAAGCTTTCCACAGAGCTGAAGTCTCCTATTACTAACAGAGAAGAGCTTTCCATTGCCTACACACCGGGAGTTGCGGCACCATGCCTTGAAATAGAAAAGGATGAAAGCCTGGCATATACATACACAGGTAAAGGAAACACAGTTGCAGTAATTACAGACGGAACTGCAGTTCTCGGTCTTGGTGATATAGGACCTTCCGCAGGTATGCCCGTTATGGAAGGAAAGTGTGCCCTTTTTAAGGCATTCGCCGGAATTGATGCTGTTCCAATCTGCATCGACAGCAAGGATCCGAAGGAAATCATAGACACAGTTTACAATATTTCAAAAAGCTTCGGTGGAATCAACCTTGAGGATATCAGTGCTCCAAGATGCTTTGAAATCGAGAGAGCTTTGATAGAGAAATGTGACATACCTGTTTTCCACGACGACCAGCACGGAACAGCCATTATCGTAAGTGCAGGACTGCTGAATGCCGTAAAATACACAAAGAAGGAAATGGGTAAACTGAAAATCGTTATCAACGGTGCAGGTTCTGCGGGAATCTCAATTGCAAAGATGATTCTCAGACTGCAGTTTGGCGATGTAACCCTGGTTGACCGCTTCGGAGCAATTTATGACGGAAACCCGGAAAACAACTCAGAGCAGCAGAAGATGGCTCTGGTTACAAACAAAGAAAAGAAGTCAGGAACACTTGCGGATGTTATAAAAGATGCGGATATCTTCGTGGGAGTTTCCAAACCGGGAGTTCTTACACCTGAGATGATTAAATCTATGGCAAAGGATCCTATCGTGTTCGCCATGGCTAACCCTGTTCCTGAAATCATGCCTGACGAAGCAAAGGCTGCAGGAGCTGCTGTTGTCGGAACAGGACGTTCTGATTTCCCTAACCAGGTAAACAACGTGCTTGCATTCCCCGGTATTTTCAGAGGTGCCCTGGACTGCAGAGCAAAGAAGATTACCGAGGAAATGAAGGAAGCCGCTGCAAGAGCAATTGCAGATGTTATTCCTGAAGAAGAACTTACAGCTGAATATGTCCTGCCCGATCCATTCAACCCAAAGGTTGTTGAAAACGTGGCCAGAGCAGTTATGGATGTATGGGGAGAATAAAAATGGAATACAGAATTGAACACGATACAATGGGCGAGGTAAAGGTGCCTGCCGACAGATACTGGGGTGCTCAGACCCAGAGAAGCTTCGAAAACTTCAAAATCGGGAATTCCAGAATGCCGCTTGAAATAATTCATGCCTTTGGAGTTTTGAAAAAGGCTGCAGCCCTTGCAAATAAAAAGCTTGAGATGATTGATGGAGAGAGAGCCGACCTGATTGCCCGCGTATGCGATGAGATTATGGCCGGAGAGCTTGACGACCACTTTCCTCTTGTTGTCTATCAGACAGGAAGCGGAACTCAGTCAAACATGAATGTGAATGAGGTTGTCGCAAACAGAGGTAACGAGCTGGCCGGCGAAAAGCTGCTTCACCCTAACGACCATGTCAACAAGTCACAGAGCTCCAACGACACCTTCCCTACTGCCATGCACATTGCAGCCGTACAGGTTACAATAGAAAAGCTGCTTCCGGCGGTAAGAGTTCTGCGTGATTCTCTATCAAAACTCGAAGAGTCGTATATGGATATTGTGAAGACAGGAAGAACTCACCTTCAGGATGCGACACCTTTGACGCTGGGACAGGAAATCAGCGGATGGCGCTCCATGCTGGATCACAGTGAAAATCAGATTACTGCTTCCATGGAGGGTCTGTATGAACTGGCACTTGGAGGAACAGCGGTAGGAACCGGTTTGAATGCGCACAGAGATTTTGGAAAAGCTTCGGCTGAGGAAATCAGTAAGATTACTGGATATAATTTCGTGACGGCTGAGAATAAATTCCACAGCCTGACTTCCAAGGATGCTCTGGTCTGCGTTCATGGAGCATTCAAGGCACTGGCGGCTAACCTTATGAAGATTGCAAATGATATAAGATGGCTGGCTTCCGGCCCACGCTGTGGAATCGGAGAAATCATGATTCCGGAAAACGAACCGGGAAGCTCAATAATGCCGGGCAAGGTAAACCCTACCCAGTGTGAAGCCCTTACTATGGTATGCACTCAGGTTATGGGCAACGATGTAACCATTGGGATTGCAGCTTCACAGGGCAACTTTCAGCTGAATGTGTTCATGCCTGTCATTATCAATAACTTCATCGAATCGGCAACTCTTCTGGCAGATTCCATGATTTCTTTTGAAAAGAACTGCGTATGCGGTATCAGACCAAATAATGAGAAAATCAAGGAAAACCTGGATAAGTCACTCATGCTTGTAACCGCACTGAATCCTCATATCGGATATGAGAACGCGGCTAAGATTGCAAAGCTTGCACATAAGGAGGGCTCAACCCTTAAGGAGGCGGCAGTAAAGCTGGGACTGGTTGCTGAAGAAGACTTCGACAGCCTCGTTGATCCGTCGAAGATGATTGCGCCGAAATAAAATAATAAAAAAACAAAAGCTGTCCGCAGAGTAATTTACAGTAGACTCTCTGCAAGACAGCTTTATTTTTAAATTAAGTTATTCAAACTCCTTCAGACTTTCTCTGATAATATTTTCGACTCTGGTGTGAAGCTCTGATACTTCTTTTCTGTCTAAATCAGCAGTTTCAATAGGAGGGTGAATTATCATATTTACCTCAGCACCTGAAGTAATGATACTCCTTTCCTCAAACATACGAAATGAACCATCTATGGTAACAGGAACCACAGGAACCTTTGCTTTGGTTGCAAGCTTGAAGCTTCCCGCCTTGAACTCACCCATTTTATGTCCTTGGCTTCTGGTTCCTTCAGGGAAGATAACCAGTGAATATCCATCCTTTAGCTCATTGACTCCTGCCTGAATTGAGCGGAGTGCAGCCTTTGCATCTCCCCTCTTGATAAAAA
>JBJESZ010000060.1:0-1153 GCA_051883055.1 Emergencia sp. | reverse complement strand
ACTCCTGCCTGAATTGAGCGGAGTGCAGCCTTTGCATCTCCCCTCTTGATAAAAACCCCGTGAAGTGCTCTTATCCATTTTCCGAAATAAGGCAGCTTTTCCAGGCTGTCCTTTGCAATGAATCCAATCTGTTTTCCCTCTGTTGCCTTGAGCATTACCACGATATCAGCGTATCCCTGATGGTTTGCATAGAAAACACAAGGCCTGTCCATTGGAATATTCTCTTTTCCTCTAATATTGATTGTGATGTCAAACAGCTCCATTACCTTATTGACCCACTGGCCTGTGGCCTTTGCGAGCAAAGCTCTCTCCTCTTCCTTTTTTCCTGCCTGACGAAGCTCATCAATTTCGCCAAGATATTTGTTAAAAATGCTTACAGAGCGAAAAAGCTTGGCTCCGTTCGGTATATTTCTTATAATTTTCAATTATTTGCCCTCCTCTTAACGAGTTTACCATTGTTTATAATATACCACATACGCCCTAGTAATATCTACCTAAAAAGCGTATAATAGATTGAAATAACTGAAAGAGAGGTATTCGGGAGAGATGATAACGAAAAAAAGGATGGCTGTAATCCTTATTTCCCTGGCAGTATTCACAATTATCGCTGTCAATGTTTCATGTCACGACTTTCTCAGTTTTGATACAGTCGCGAGAAACTGGGTTTACAGCAGGAGAACCGACACCCTGAGCAGCATAATAATCCCCATAACATATTCCGGGAACGTGCAGACCGTATTTGCCCTGGGAGTTATCCTCATGCTATGGAAAAAAACAAGGAAAACCTTTGGAATTCCATTTGCCATAGTATCCATCAGCTCATCAGTCTGCTATAAAGCAGTCAAGGCTGTTTTCAAAAGACCGCGCCCTGATGTGGCAGTACACCTCATCAAACAGGGCGGCTACTCCTTCCCCAGCGGTCACTCCATGAACTGCCTTGTATGCTACGGTTTTCTCATATACCTGATAAACCGCCACTGCAAAAACAAGAAGCTGGCAAGAATTCTGACCGTACTGCTCACCCTGCAGATTATCTGCATCGGCCTGAGCCGTGTGTACGTGGGGGTTCACTTCCCGACGGACATTCTGGGCGGCTGGAGCTTAGGTCTTGCATTCCTGACGGTGTCAATAATAATCTACGAAAGAGTGAGAG
>JBJESZ010000059.1:0-8284 GCA_051883055.1 Emergencia sp. | reverse complement strand
TTTTTTCGGGCTGTTTCATTCTTGGGACAGCCCTGCAATAAGTTTAAGGGAAAAACGACGGGATACAAATTATGCTTGACATGAACAGAATACCTGCAAGCATTGCAATTATCATGGACGGAAACGGAAGATGGGCGAAGAAGAGACTTCTTCCAAGAGTTGCCGGACATAATGCGGGAATGCTTGCAATGAAGGAAATAATAAAAACATCATCAGCATTAGGTGTGAAGCACCTCACTGTTTACGCCTTTTCGACAGAAAACTGGAAACGTTCTGATGAGGAGGTAAGCGGTATTTTCAAGCTTCTGGTTAAATATGTTGACAGTGAACTGGAAGAACTCAATGCAAATAATGTAAGAGTCAGAATCCTGGGAGACTACAGCGTCATACCTGAAGAAGCGAGAAACAGAATCGAAAAATCACTGGCAGCCACTGCAAGCAATACAGGACTGCAGTTTAACATAGCCCTCAATTACGGAAGCAGGGCAGAAATTGTTCGTGCTGTGAACAGAATCAATGAGGACATAAGAGAGGGAGTACTGGGTGAAGATACGGAAATTACAGAAGAGCTTCTGAGCAGATATCTTTATACCGGAGATGAGAACGGAAATATACCGGATCCCGATCTGATAATAAGAACCAGCGGAGAGGAACGCCTGTCCAATTTTCTGCTGTGGCAGAGCGCATACAGCGAGTTTGCCTTTACGGACGTGTTATGGCCCGACTTTACGCCGGAAGAATTTAAGAAAATGATTGAGGTTTATCAAAACCGGGATCGCAGATTTGGAGGTAGAAAATAATATGAAAACCAGAGTAATCTCAGGACTTGCCATGGTGCCGCTCCTTGTACTGGTATATCTGGGCGGATACCCGCTTCTGGCTCTATGCATTATTATTGCAGCAATTGGAGTGAAAGAGTTTTTTGACGGATTCAGGGCAATGGGTATAAACCCATGCTACAATCTCGCATATCTGGCAATAATAGTTCTGTATGTACTGAACGCAGCTGCACCGGGCAGCTTCGAGCTGCTGTGCGCATGGCTTGCCGTCAGCATCATGCTGAGCTCTATCTACATGTTCAAAACTACGGAGCGAACACCGCTGGATGCTATGGCAACAATGATAGGCATAATATATGTGGTATTCTTCTCATTCCACGTGGTTCTTGTAGACCAGGATCAGAATTACTCAATTCTGATATGGATGGTTCTGCTGTCTGCTTTCTGTACTGATATTTTTGCATACTTCAGCGGATATCTTTTCGGAAAGCACAAGCTGTGTCCTAACCTGAGTCCGAAGAAAACCATAGAAGGCGCTGTTGGAGGCACGATCGGAAGTGTTGTCTGCTGCGGTATTTTCGGTTACATTGTTGTGCCGGAAATCTGGTGGCACTGCCTTATTATGGGCCTGATCGCCGCTGTTTTCTCACAGTTTGGGGATCTTACCGCAAGCGCGTATAAGAGAAAGATGGGAATCAAGGATTATGGAAATCTGATTCCGGGGCATGGCGGAATTATGGACCGCTTTGACAGTGTGCTGTTTACCGCACCGGTAATCTATTATTACATTGCCCTGATACTGAACTAAGGACAAACATCTGGGAGGAATTTTATGAAAAAGGTCGCAATACTTGGAAGTACAGGTTCTATAGGAACACAGGCCCTGGATGTGATCAGAGAAAACAGAGAGAGCTTTCGTATTACCGCTTTGACCTGCGGTTCGAATATAGAGCGTATGATGGAGCAGATAAACGAGTTTAACCCTGAGCTTGTTGCCGTGGCAGGTGAGGAAGATGCCAGAAGACTTCAGGCGGAATTTCCGGGACTTCAGGTCTGCTGCGGTGAGGAAGGTCAGATAGCAGCAGCCGAGTATGACAGCGACGTGGTGCTTAACTCACTTATGGGAATGAGAGGGCTTGTTCCAACCTATAGAGCAATAGAAAAGGGAAAGGATATCGCCCTTGCAAATAAGGAGACTCTGGTTGCCGGCGGACAGGTAATCATGGATCAGGTGTCCAGACATAATGTGAAGATGCTGCCTGTAGACAGTGAACACAGTGCAATTTTTCAGTGCCTGCAGGGCAACGAAGGCAAGACAGTCAGCAGGATTCTGCTGACTGCTTCCGGTGGTCCTTTCAGAGGCTGCACGATGGAGCAGCTGGAAAAGGTGACACTTGCACAGGCACTTAAGCATCCGAAATGGACCATGGGCCGCAAAATAACAATCGATTCCGCAACGATGATGAACAAAGGACTCGAGGTTATTGAAGCAAAATGGCTGTTTGATGTGCCGCTGGACAGGATTCAGATACTGGTACACCCGCAGAGCATAGTTCACTCAGCAGTCGAATTTGAGGATACATCTGTAATCGCACAGCTGGGACTTCCCGATATGAGAATCCCTATCAGCGTAGCCTTAGGTTACCCTGAAAGAATTCCATATAGAGGAAGAGGTCTCGACTTCTTTGAAGACGCTGCGCATCTGACATTTGAGAAACCGGATCCTGACGTGTTCCGCTGCATCAGGCTGGCTTATCAGGCATCGGAGGCAGGGGGCAGTTATCCGGTTGTTCTGAACGGGGCAAATGAGGTCCTCGTAGACATGTTCCTTAAGGAGCAGATATCATTTATCGACATACAGAGAACTCTGGAAGATATATTAGAAAAGCATAATCCTACATATAATTTAGAGTTGGAAGATATTATAAATATTGATAAAGAAATTCGTAAGGAGATTAGAGAAAGAATATGACAGCAGTTTATGCTATAATTCTATTTGTACTTTTAATTTTCCCTCATGAGCTGGGACACTTTCTGGTTGCAAAGGCTGTGGGAGTGAAGGTTAATGAGTTCGCTTTCGGAATGGGTCCTGTGGTTTTTCAAAGACAAAAGGGGGAGACCATGTATTCCATTCGACTGATTCCCATCGGAGGATTTTGTGCAATGGAAGGTGAGGATGAGGAATCCAATGACGAACGGGCATTTGGAAATAAGCCGGCGTGGGCAAAGATTGCAATACTGATTGCGGGCTCGGCAATGAACCTGCTGATAGCCATCGCTGTAGCAACGATAACCTACCATTCACTTGTTATCGGGTGGAAAGCAACCTGGTATCTGGGAGATTTGATGCTGAATTCGCTGGGAATGCTGATAACAGGAGAAGTCCCGATGTCTGACCTTTCCGGACCTGTGGGCATTATCGATCTCGCCGGAGATACGACTGCCTATGGATGGACATATTTCGGCAATCTGGTGGTTCTTATGAGCCTTAACCTTGCCGTTATTAACATGCTTCCTCTGCCGGCACTGGACGGAGGAAGAGTACTTTTCGTAATAATAAGAAAAATTATCGGAGGACGCATGACCGATGAAATGGAAGGAAAAATTCATGCAATCGGAATTATGCTTCTGTTCGCTTTGATAATATTCGTTACATGGAATGATATTGTGAGGTTGTTTACATGAGAAAAAGCGTGAAATGCGGCAACATAACCATCGGCGGATGTGCGCCTGTTTCCATTCAGTCTATGACTAATGTTGATTCCCACGATGAGGAGGCTCTGATAAAACAAATCGGGGAGCTGACTGCCGAGGGATGCGAAATTGTCAGAATTGCCGTTCCCGACCAGGAGGCGGTGGACACTTTCCGCAGGGTGAAGCAGAGAACTGAGGTGCCTCTGGTTGCAGACATTCATTTTGACTACAGACTTGCCATCGGAGCCATTGAAGCCGGTGCAGACAAAATAAGAATCAACCCGGGAAACATTGGTTCCAGAGAAAGGGTAGAGGCAGTGGTCAAAGCTGCCAGAGAGAGAAACGTCCCTATCAGAATCGGCGTAAACTCCGGCTCGCTGGAGAAGGATATCGCGGAGAAGAACGGCGGAGTTACTGCAGAGGGGCTGGCTGAAAGTGCAATAAGAAATGTGGAGCTGATCGAGTCAATGGGTTATGACAACCTGGTCGTTTCACTGAAATCCTCTGACGTTATGATGAATTATTTTGCTCATAAGCTTGTTGCAGAGAAAACCGACCATCCAATACATATTGGAATTACAGAGGCGGGAACCCTGAAACGCGGTAAGGTTAAATCAGCTATCGGCATAGGAGCGCTGCTTCTTGACGGCATAGGAGATACTATGAGAGTTTCTCTTACTGCTGATCCGGTGGAAGAGGTAAGATATGCAAAGGAAATCCTTCAGGCAATAGGGCTGCGCCCGCAGAGGGTGAACCTGGTTTCGTGCCCTACATGCGGCCGAACCAGGATCGCACTGGAAAAGCTGGCTGAAGAGGTGGACAGACGCCTTCAACAGGAGGAACTACCGGATAACCTTAAGGTCGCAGTAATGGGATGCGTGGTTAACGGACCGGGAGAAGCAAAGGAGGCTGATTTCGGTGTGGCCGGCGGCGACGGCAAGGGCGTAATCTTTGCAAAAGGACAGGTTATCAAAACCGTCAGAGAAGAAGAAATTGTAGATGAACTGATAAAAGTGATAAAAGGGTAAGTAATTTAAGCTATGAGAAATCTGATTGACAACAGCATAGACTGGGCAAAGCTTGGCGCTCACGAGAAAAGTCAATACAAATATGAGATTACTGAAGCAGTTATTTCCAGAGAGACCGGAGTGTTAACCATAACACTTCGGCTCAATTTTATTATACCTAATCTTGATGTGCATAAGATTGCAGGAATTGTGGCGCATCAGTTCGGGGATCTGAAGGATGTAAAGTTTAACTTTATATACGAAAATGTTTTCCTTACAGGAGAAGAAATTGTCTCCCTGTTTATACCTCATATGATAGACATAGTTAATGGGGATTATGTGGTATGGACCCAGAGCATAATAAAGGATAAATTTGATTTTGACGGCAAGAAGCTGGTTATCCATACTTTAGGGAAGTTTGCAACAGGACAGCTTAACAAAAAGGTTGCAGTGCTGTTTAAAAAGCTTCTTAAGGAAAACTTCGACATGGATGTTGATGTTTCCTTCATCAACGATGAAGAGAATTATGAGCTTGCCTCAGAAAAATGGCACGAGGCCGAGGAGAATGATATTAAAAGGTCTGTTTCTGATGCCAGGGCTTCTGCCGCCAGGGCTAAGAGTGACCATTCATCAAAACAGACAGCAGGCGGAGGTCCGGTCAGAAGCGGCAGTAATGCAGGGGACGGAAACGGCTTTAATGGCGGAAACGGCTATGGAGGAGGCTTCAAACGCAGGGAGCGTGAGAAGGAAGCTCCGGCTGAGGGAAACCGCATTATGGGAAAGAATATAGACACACCTTCTATGCCGATGAGCGGTCTTGCCGCAGATTCAGGACTCGTAACCCTTGAGGGCATACTGTTTAAGAAAGAGGCACGGCCTATCCGAAATGAGAAAAAACTGGTTACACTTCTGATTACGGACCAGAAAACCTCCACATGTCTTAAGTGTTTCTGCTCAAACGAAAAATGGGAGGAAATCGATAAGCTGCTTAAGAACGGGGATTATATAAAGGTACGAGGCGAAACTGAATGGGACAGATACGATAACTGCCTCGCAGTAATGATAAAAGATATTAACAAGGGAAAACGTGCAAAACGTAAAGATACCTATGAAGGGGGAAAGCGTGTAGAACTTCATGCCCACACAAAGATGAGTGCAATGGATGGTCTGAATGACGTGGCAACCCTTGTAAAGACAGCTGCAGGCTGGGGACAGCCGGCCGTGGCAATTACAGACCACGGTGTTGTACAGAGCTTCCCTGATGCTGCAAAGACAGCTAAAAAGCTGGCCGGGGATAAGGAGAATCCGGTTAACATTAAGATAATATATGGTATGGAAGGCTATGTTTTCGAGGATAAAGGCTGGTATGACCAGGACGGAAACCTGGATTACAAGACTCCGAAGACCAATCATATCATTCTTATTGCAAAAACACAGGAGGGCCTTAAGAACATATACAAGCTGGTATCTTATTCCCATCTTAATTACTTTTATAAGAGACCGAGATTACCTAAATCGGTAATAGCACAGCACAGGGAAGGTCTTATTATCGGATCTGCCTGTGAAGCAGGAGAGGTATACAGTGCAATTGTCAGAGGCGTATCTGATGCTGAACTGGAGGAAATCGCGTCATTCTATGACTATCTGGAAATCCAGCCTGTAATAAACAACCGTTTTATGATAGAAAAGGGCATGGTTTCAGGTGAAGAGGATATAAGGGAGTTTAACAGAAAGGTTGTTGCTCTTGGAAAGAAGCTTGGAAAACCTGTGGTGGCAACTACAGATGCGCACTACGATGAACCTGATTCAGCAATATACCGTAACATTCTGATGGCCGGAATGGGTTACAAGGATGCAGAAAACGGACAGGGTCTCTACATGAGAACCACCGACGAAATGATGGAGGAGTTCAGCTACCTTGGCGAAGATGTTGCCAGGGAAGTGGTAATAGAGAATACCAATAAGATTGCCGATATGGTGGACGGAAGCATTCTTCCTGTTCCAAAGGGCAAATTCCCTCCCAAAATCGAGGGAGCCGAGGAAACTCTGCGTGCGACCTGTATGGAGAGGGCTCACAGCATATACGGTGATCCGCTTCCGGCTGAGATCCAGTCCAGACTTGATACGGAACTGAATTCAATCATCAACAACGGTTATGCAGTGATGTATGTTTCTGCACAGATGCTGGTAAAAAAGTCCAACGAGGACGGATATCTCGTAGGCTCCAGAGGTTCAGTCGGTTCGTCCTTTGCGGCAACCATGGCGGGAATTACAGAGGTTAACCCGCTGGACCCACATTACATATGCCCAAACTGCAAGCACCTGGAATGGGGAGATATGCAGCTTTATGACTGCGGAATAGATATGCCGGAAAAGGCATGTCCGGAGTGCGGAACCATGATGAACCGTGACGGATACACCATACCGTTTGCTACATTCCTGGGATTCAACGGTGACAAGGAACCGGATATCGACCTTAATTTTGCAGGCGAATACCAGCCGATAGCTCATAAATATGTAGGTGAAATCTTTGGCGAAAAAAACGTGTTCAAAGCCGGAACGGTAGGCACTGTAGCTGACAAAACAGCTTACGGATACGTAAAGAAATTTGCAGAGGAGTTCAACCGTCCAATAAATAAATTCGAGGCAGAGCGTCTGAGTCAGGGCTGCACAGGGGTAAAGAGAACGACGGGCCAGCATCCGGGAGGAATCATCATCGTTCCCGATGATCATGAAATCTATGAGTTTTGTCCGGTACAGCACCCTGCAAATGACGTGAAGTCAGACATAGTGACCACCCACTTTGATTACCATAAGATAGACGAAAACCTCCTGAAGCTGGACATCCTGGGGCACAATATTCCATCCATGATCAGACAGCTGCAGGATATGACAGGAATTGACCCGATGAAGGCAGACCTGACAGACCGTAAGGTGCTGAGCATATTCAACGGAATAGAGGCTCTGGATATAAAGAACCCTGATTACCAGTACACACACGGATCATATGCCATCCCTGAGTTCGGAACAAGCTTTGTAAGACAGATGCTTGACGATACCAAGCCGGATAAGTTCGCTGATCTGGTACGTATTTCCGGTTTCTCACACGGAACCGATGTGTGGCTGAACAATGCTCAGGATTATATACGAAGCGGAACAGCGACAATGCGTGAAGTAATCTCCACCCGAGACGACATAATGAACTATCTGATTCTTAAGGGAATCGAGAACAAAACCTCCTTCCAGATCATGGAGGACGTTCGTAAAAACAGACCTCTTAAGGAAGAACAGCTCGCTGTGATGAAGGAGCACGGCGTACCGGACTGGTATATCGACTCCTGTATCAAGATTCAGTACATGTTCCCCAGAGCTCACGCTGTTGCTTACGTAATGATGTCCTTCCGTATGGCATGGTACAAGGTGTATTATCCGGTAGAATTCTACGCTACATATTTTTCAAGTACAGTTGCCAATTTCGATACGGAAGTCATAATGAAGGGACCTGACGCCTGCCTCGACAGGATCAAGCAGATTAACGACATGGGTGATAACGCAACTGCAAAGGAAAAGAGCGATATTCTGGTGTTTGAGGTCGCTTACGAAATGTATTCCCGCGGTTATGAGTTCTCGCCGGCTCGTCTGGGTAAATCAAAGGCCCTGAAGTTCTGGTCCGATGAGGGCAAGGTGCTTCTTCCTTTCGTCGCACTTGACGGGGTTGGTGACAGTGCGGCAACTGCCTTTGCGGAGGCTTACGAAGAAAAGCCTTTCGACACGATCGAAGAGGCAGTCAACCGGTCAAAACTC
>JBJESZ010000058.1:0-40936 GCA_051883055.1 Emergencia sp. | reverse complement strand
TGCATAATTCTGGTATATGTAGCCGATGATACGGCTGATTCTCTCGATAGTAATCTGGTTGCTGCTTTCAAAATTTATGACCATTTTGTCGTTGAAAGCAAAGAGGTTAAAAATCTTTTCCAGATAGTTTATTATATCTATCATTGCATATGTGCACTCGGTTTTGTATTTTGAGCTCTTTATTGAATACTGAAGGAGTATGCTCAGAAGTTTTTCCTGCAGATTATCGTGTTTTTTTGTCCGGGATTTATTGGTATAGGTTCTGTAGCATGACTTGCTCAGAGATGGAAAATACTGTGAAAAATAGTGAGTGCTTATCTGTATAAGCGCAACTACGTTATCAGGGTCAGATGAAGTTATGCCATGAACCTCATGGCCTGAATTGGTGAAAACATCTCCCTGACGGAGCGTATAGAAACAGTATCCGTTTTTTAGCGTCACCTCTCCTTTGAGAACAAAAACGAACTCAATGTCCTGATGATAGTGAAGTGGATAATCTTCGATGTTTGCAATTGTAATATTGATAGGAAAATCGTCCTGGTATGTGATTTTTTCAAATAACATGCTATCACCCGCCTTGCCGAAAAAATGCTTCTTTTTACATTAATTATATAGTGTATTTAATCCGAAGAAAAGATACGAATAATACAATTTCATAGCAATATAATTACATTTTAGGGCAATGCAATAGTTGCTTTTGCAGTACAAATTAACTAAAATTGATAATAGATAATTAAGTAAACCAACAAAATCGGGAGGTATAATCATGAGCGATGCTAGAGTATGTGTTATTACCGGAGCTTCTGGCGGTATTGGAGAAGAAGTTGTAAAGAAATACTATAAAAATGGATACGATGTTGTTATGCTTGATATCAAAGAGGATGCATTAAAAGCTTTGATGGAAAAAGAAAATCTTGATCCTGCAAGAGTTATCTATAAGACATTAGACGTTTCCAGCGAAGAGCAGGTAATAGAAACTGTTAATCAGATTAAGGAAGAAATGGGTAGAATCGATGTCCTTGTAAATACTGCAGGAATAGTCGGCAAGTATGACGAAACAATCGCATATACATTTGATAATTTCAAGAGAATCTACGAAGTTAATGTATACGGAACATTCCTCATGATGAAATATGTACTGCCTGTAATGGTAGAACAGCAGAAGGGTGCAATCGTAAACTTCGGTTCATGCTCCGGAATGACAGGATATACGTCTGAAATCGGATATGGCTCCAGTAAATGGGCTGTAATCGGAATGACAAAGACGGTTGCAAATGAATACTTTAAGAAGGGCATACGTGCGAACTCAATTTCACCGGGATGGGTTAATACGGAAATGCTGAAGCAGACCCTGAAGGATTATGAAAGAACAGGTGATGTTGCAAACTTTGGATGTCCGGGTCGTCCGGGTGAACCGAGTGAAATGGCTGATGCGGTTTACTATCTGAGTTCTGATGAAGCCTCTTTCGTAAACGGATTCAACCTTCTGGTAGACGGCGGGAAGATGTTGGATTAATCAGATGATAGTTTTTGTAAATTGATTTATAGGGAGAATAAAGATGCTTAATGAAAGAATTAAGAAAATGAGAGACAAACTGTGGGACTCAAGACCTTGCATAACATCAGAACGTCTCGTTCTGGCAACGGAAGCCTACAAGCAGTTTGCAGGAGATTCAGTGCCGATTTTCAGGGCAAAGGTAGTAAAATATATCATGGAAAATATGACTACGCTCATAATGGATGATGAACTTATTGTGGGAACTCCTACTAACAAGTACAGAGGAGCAAATCTTCATCCCGAGTTCCAGTCCAGCTCGTGGTATATCAGTGATATAGACAAATTTCCTGTTAGAAGTAAAGACCCATATGACATTTCACCAGAGGACAGAGAACAGATTCTGGAAACACTGAAATACTGGGAAGGAAAATCTATGGAGGATCTTTCCAAGACTGTTTTGCCTGCCCATATTGAAGAACTTATTGAAGATGATGTTATCACTGTGGGACTGAGAAACGGCGTGTCTGGAGAAACTACATGTGATCATGAAAAGATACTTACTGTCGGTATGAGAGGCTATATTGACGAGTGTAAGGAAAATATAGAAAAGACTGCAGGCACTACAAGAGAAGATCAGCAGAAGATAGACTTCTGGAAAGCATGTATTATTCAGGCAGAAGCTCTGATTATATATGCTCATCGTATGGCAGACGAGGCTGAACGGCAGGCGGAAGCATGTGCTGACGAAAAAAGAAAGAAGGAGCTTTTGACGATTGCAGAAAACTGCAGAGTGGTTCCTGAATTCAGCCCTAAGAATTTCATGCAGGCACTTCAGTCAATATGGTTTGTACATGTGTACTTCCATATCGAAGTATGCACTACAGCAAACGGCTTCGGCAGATTTGACCAGTACATGTGGCCATATTACAAGAAAGATGTAATCGATGAGAAGAACATCACAAGGGAACAGGCCCTGGAAATGCTGGAATGCCTATATCTTAAAGCTTGTGAGGTATTTGAGGTAAGAGACAGCTGGTATGCTACAAACTTTGCGGGATATCCGATGTGGGAGATTCTACTTGTAGGAGGACAGACTCCTGACGGAAAGGATGCAACCAATGAGTTATCATATCTATGCCTGGATGCAGCTGATGAGCTGAAGACAAGTCAGCCTGTAATGGGTGTCAGAGTATGGGAAGGAACGCCGGAAGATCTTATCAGAAAAGGATGCCTGATGATCCAGGACGGACAGGCAAACCCTGGATTTTTCAACGATAACACCGCAATGAAGATGGCCCTTGGAAAAGGCTGCACTATGGAAGAAGCAAGAGACTGGACCATCGTGGGATGTGTTCAGCCTGGTCCTGGAGGTGGAGCTACGGACGGTTCGCCTGACGCAGGATATGTAAACATGGGTAAGATGGTAGAACTTGTTCTTCATAACGGTGTTGACCCTAGAACTGGAAAGCTTGTCGGCTTACAGACCGGAGATCCTAGAGAGTTTAAGGATGTAGAAGACCTTAAGGAGGCGCTGAAGAAGCAGATTCTTCACCATTACAGCTTAGTAAAGACAGGCTACGATATTATGCAGAGCTGCCATATGGAGAGGTATCCGGTAATATTCGCATCTATGGTTATGAAAGGATGCGTAGAAAGCGGAAAATCTGTACAGCATGGCGGAGCAAAATATACTACAAGCGGATTATATATTACAGGAGCTGCTAACCTTGCTGACTCTATTGCAGCAATTGAAAGATGCGTTTTTGAAGATAAAGACTTCACTATGGATGAGCTTATCGCGGCTTTGGATAAGAACTTTGAGGGTGAAGAGAGAATGAGACAGCTGCTTCTTAACAAGCCGCCAAAATTTGGAAATGATGACGAGCATGTGGACGCAATATACAGAGAAATGACACACTTTATTGCAGACAATGTACAGACATGGCGCGATGCAAGAGGTGGATATTACTCATTTAATGTACATTCTCAGACTGTAAATATTTCTCACGGTGAGGTTTGTGGAGCTCTCCCTGACGGCAGACTGGCAGGAGAACCGCTTTGTGACAACGCCTCTCCTATGATGGGAAGAGATGTAAAGGGGCCTACTGCTACAGTAAAATCAGTGGCTTCCATGGGCCAGGATGCATTCCACGATGGTGCACTGTTTAATCTCCGCTTTGACCCTAAGGGTGTTGCAGGCGAAAAAGGCCTCAATGACCTTGAAGGTGTTATAAAGACATACTTTAAGAACGGCGGAAACCATATCCAGATCAATGTGGTAGATAATGAGACACTCAAAGATGCGCAGATTCACCCTGAGATGCATAAGGGCCTGATGGTTCGAGTTGCAGGATATATGGCATATTTCACTGAACTTGACAAGAGCGCACAGGATGTCATCATTCACAGAACAACTCATTTTGAGAGTGCAGAAGGATAATCAGACCGCTATGAACAGTAACATTAAAAAAGCTTTAGTTGGTGGTATACAGAAATTTTCGACGGAAGATGGTCCGGGAATCAGGACCACCGTCTTTCTGAAGGGATGCCCTCTTAGATGCAAATGGTGTCACAACCCTGAACTCATCGCTTTTGAACAGCAGATAATCAAGATGCCTAATAGCTGCATTAAGTGTGGATACTGCCTTGAGCACTGCCCGGAGAAAGCTGTATATTTGGATGATAATCTGAAGGTTGAAATTGATCGGCAGAAGTGCAGCAGCTGCATGAAGTGTGCAAAATTCTGCTACGCAGGAGCTCTGAAGACAGTTGCAGAAGAGATGACGGCGGAAGAAATCATGTATCAGGTTGCGCAGGATGCTGATTTTTACGAGCAAACCGGAGGCGGGATGACTATATCCGGTGGAGAAATGCTTTCTCATGCAGATTTTGCTAAGGAGCTTGTTCTGCTTGCTCAAGAGAGAAAAATCGGGGTATGCCTTGATACTTCAGGATACGGAAACGGTGATGAACTTCTATCCCTGGCAAAAATGAATAATGTAACAGACGTACTTTTCGATATGAAATCTGTCGATGATACTGTTCATCGTGAGTATACCGGACAAAGTAACGAACTTATACTGAACAATTTGGAGATTCTTGCATCAGACAGAACTGTTCTGCCTAAAATACAGATGAGAATGCCTCTTATTTCGGGAGTCAATGACAGATGGGACATTATTGAAAAAACAGCCAGATTGTATAAACGACTCGGTCTCAGGAGGGTGACGCTTCTTCCGTATCACGATCTTGGAATTGCCAAGATGCGAAATATAGGAGGAGAGGAATGCAGATTTCAGCCGCCTTCAGATCAGCTCGTAGATGATATTAAGGCCTATTTTGAGAAAAATGCCGATATGACAGTTGAAATATTAGGAAAACTTTAACCCATAGCTTTCCAGCAAAATAAGAAAAAAAGCTGCAGCACCGAGGTTTGCACCGTCGGTGCTGTGGCTTTTTTTAGTGTGTGTAAGCTTTCAGTTGTAATTTATAATATTTTCATACGATAAGCTAATGAATATTAAGTGAATAATAATGCGAACGCCCGAAGACTGAAAAAATGTTTAGTTTGGGACGCGTAAACGCTCCGAATTTTGATTTTTATAATGAGTGGGCCGCATCTCGTTTCTTGCATGCTGTGGCAAAACCTCAGATATGGAGGATATAGAGGAAAGTATATAGGGAATCATGAGTGGAATAATAGTTAGTCAACCACGAAAGTGCAATGTTTTCTATCGATGAAGGATAGCGATTGTATAAACCAAATATGAAGTGAATACAGGGTTGGAAAAAAATGAATTCTTATACAGCGAGTATTTGAATGCTAAACCGAGAACTCAGTTAGTCGTCCCAAAAGAAAAACTTCTGAAATAATAGGGCATTTTCGCGTCCCAACTTGGTAAAAAACTGATGGATAGGACGTAAGGGCGCTTAAAAGTAGCTGGAGTAACCAATGAACAGCAAAGAAAAGTCAAGCTGACAGAAATGCTGTTGACATTATTTATATAAAATGGTAATATATACCAAATAGATTACTACGAAAGGCAGGGGATCCTGGGATAATGAGTTATTTTAGCACTGTTTTGTCTGAGGAAATCAGAAGGCAGAGGATAATGCTGAGCAGAGCCAGGGAGGAGTTGAAGAATGCACCGGCGGGGCGTATGAAGTCCAAGGTGAGGAAACATCGAATTTCCTTTTACCATGCAATTAACGGAAAAGAGATAAATATTACCGGAGATACTAAGACTATACATTCTTTATTGATGAAATACGTAAACCGCACAATCGTACGGACCGCATCCCTAAATCTGTCTGCGATGGATAAGCTGATAAAGAATTACTGCGCTAATGATTACGCGAGTATACTTGAAATGCTGCCTGTTTCTTACAGTCGTGCCAACACTTCTATATTTCGCAGTGCTACTGCGACACAGAACAAGTTTCTGTACAGTCCGGACACACATATTCATGAGACGGTGGCAGGGATATTTGTGAGATCGAAATCGGAGGTTATTATTGCTAATACGCTTACGAATTACGGAATTCCGTTCTCTTATGAGTATAGGTTTCCCGTTTTAACTAAGGAAGGCAAGAAAATTTATCCTGACTTCAAGATTGTGTGTGCAGATGGACTGATAATAATTTGGGAACATTGGGGCCTGCTGGACCAGATCGATTACTGCATCAGTCAGGCATACAAGCTGAACGCATACAACAATCAGGGATACGTCCTAGGTCAAAACCTGATAATCACGGCAGACGACAATCATGGTGGCTGTAACGCGCAGCAGATTGATCAGATAGTGAGAACACTGATTCTGCCACACATGGGAATTTAAAGAACTATTGACAAACATATATTTTTGAAAGAAAATTCTAAACAGAAGGGTTGGTGTTCTGCGACCTGGGGATGTGCAGTGCCCCAAGTGTTACAAATATCAAAACCAACAAAAAGGGAGTTATCCGATGTTCAGGTTAATTATAGACAATTTTGCAACAATAATTGTCGCTGCGATAATTGCGGTGCTTGCAGCGACAGCAGTGCGAAAAATATGCAAGGACAGAAAAGCGGGAATTCATTCATGCGGCGGTAACTGTAGTGGCTGTGCCATGGGGCAAATATGCGCCGGGGAGTCCACACCGGACAAGGGGTGTAGAACAACCAGGGAGTCCACGCCGGACAAGGGGTGCAGAACAACCGGGGAGTCCACGCAGGACAAGAGGTGTAGAACAACCGGGGAGCAATTGAGCGAGGAGGGAAAAATGCCTGAAATTCAAATACCTAATCATGTCCAAACTGTGCTTGACACATTAAATAAAGCCGGTCACGAGGCCTACGTAGTGGGAGGCTGCGTGAGAGACTCGCTTATGGGAAAACACCCTAACGACTGGGATGTATGCACATCGGCTCCTCCGGAAGAGACAAAGGCCTGCTTCCCAAATCACCAGACAATAGATATCGGGATGAAGCACGGCACAGTTGGGGTTATCTTTCAGATGAAGGACAGTGGCTGCGTCGACTGCTGCGACACTTACTATGATGTTGTAGAAATTACAACTTATAGAATAGATGGAGATTATAAGGACAGTCGTCATCCTGACGAAGTGCAGTTCACTGAAAGAATAGAAGAGGATCTGGCACGGCGGGATTTTACCATGAACGCAATTGCGTATAATCCGGCGAAAGGATATGTGAATCCATATGGCGGGCAGGGAGATATCGAACGCGAAGAAATAAAGACCGTCGGCGATCCAGAGCAGCGATTTGCAGAGGATGCGCTGCGCATTATGCGAGGTCTGAGATTCGCCGCCCAGCTGGGGTTTGAAATAGAAAAGACAACCGCGGAGGCAATGCAAAAGCTGGCTGACACAGTTCAGAAGGTTTCTGCCGAGAGAGTGCAGACAGAACTGGGGAAACTGATTTCTGGGGGTTTTGTTGACCGGGTTATGGAGGAGCACGGCGGCACCCTGGAGAGAGCGATTCCCGGAATCAGGTGCGTACCCGTATCACACCTGCCGAATATCAAAACCGTCAGACTGGCAAAGCTCTTTCCGGCCGAAACAGAACAACATATGAGAAATCTCAGAATGGATAGAAAAACCACTACTGAGGTGACTGCGATGGCAAGACTTTTTGCAGGAGAAGAGCCGGAAAACAAGATAGCAGTTAAACGATGCATCAGGGCGGAAGGCTTGGAAATAGCGACTTTGTATATGGAAGCATTAGGTCGAAAATCAGAAATTGATGAGATAGTAAATAACAATGAATGCTGTACTGTGGAGCAGCTTGACATATCCGGCCGGGATCTGATAGAAATGGGGATTAAGGATGGTCGTGAAATCGGAGCGACTCTGGAACGAATGCTGGATGCTGTCATAGAAGGCAGAGTAGAAAATGAAAGGGGGAAACTTATTGATGGAAAGTATTAGTAATACGTGGGGTGTGTTTTTTTCGCCGACACGTTCGACGGAGAAAGCTGTACTATCAGTTGCAAAGGGTTTGGTGAGGGATATGAAAACAATAGATATAAGTATGCCGGGAGTGCGCGAACAGAAATATACATTTAACAGCAGCGATATAGTTGTACTGGGTACCCCTACATATGCAGGTCGCGTGCCGAACAAGATTATGCCATTTTTTAGAGATAACATAAAAGGAGCAGGAACAAGGGCATTAATCGTAGTGACATATGGAAACAGAAGCTATGATGACTGTCTCATGGAAATGATAACTATGGCTGAAACAAACGGTTTTGAGGTGGTTGGTGCTGCGGCTGTTCCGTGCGAGCATGCCTTTGCTCCATCGCTGGCAGCAGGTAGACCGGATGAAAACGATTTGGACGTGCTGGGCCAGTTTGGCTGCATTGCCGAAAGAATAATTTATAAGGGAGACATAGCAGTTAGTGAACGGCTGGCTGATTGCGGCCTGGATATGAGGCTGCTTGGCACGCCGCAAGATCCTTTCGCTAACAGGACTTCTGCTGTAGACAGACTCAAGATTCCCGGCAGCAACCCTGTAGGTCCCTATTATGTTCCGAAGAAACCGAACGGGGAGCCGGCAGTGTTTCTGAAGGCTAAGCCGGTGACCGACATGGAAAAGTGCATAGGCTGCGGGTTTTGCTGGAGGAACTGTCCTATGGGAAGTATAGAACCGGGGAATTCCGGAAATGTGAACGGAGTATGCATCAAGTGTCAGAGGTGTATCAAAAGATGTCCGGCGGAGGCCAGGAGTTTTACGGATGAGGACTTTCTGCTGCACAAGCAGATGCTGGAGGAAAACTTCGGAGATACTGCAGATAAGAAGCGGAAAGAGGTTGAAATCTATTTGTAAACCGGCGGGCTTTAGTATATAATAAGAATGTTAACTAGAAAAAATTCCCTTGAGGAGGAAAATATGAGCGAAACAGTTTCAACTAATTTTATCCATAATATCATTGAAAAGGATTTGGAAAACCATAAATACGGGGATGAGGTAATCACAAGATTCCCGCCTGAACCTAACGGATATCTGCATATCGGTCATGCGAAGTCAATTACTCTGAACTTTACTACTGCCATGAAATACGGCGGCAAATGTAATCTGAGATACGATGACACAAACCCTGTAAAGGAAGATGTGGAATATGTGGATTCCATCGAGGAAGATGTAAAGTGGCTGGGATTCCAGTGGGACAAGAGACTCTGGGCATCAGACTATTTTGAGAAGATGTACGAGGCAGCTGTTGAACTTATCAAGAAGGGAAAGGCTTATGTAGACGACCTTACTCCTGAGCAGATGAAGGAATACAGAGGAACGCTGAAAGAACCCGGAAAGGAAAGCCCTTGCAGAAACCAGAGTGTTGAAGAAAATCTGCAGCTGTTTGAGGATATGAGAGCGGGCAAATTTGCAGACGGAGAGAGAGTTCTTAGAGCTAAGATTGATATGGCATCTCCTAACATTAACATGAGAGACCCTATCATCTATAGAATCGCTCACATCTCTCACCACAACACAGGTGACAAATGGTGCATCTATCCGATGTACGACTTCGCACATCCGATCGAGGATGCCATAGAAGGCATTACGCATTCAATCTGCACACTTGAGTTTGAGGACCACAGACCTCTTTATGACTGGGTTCTGAAGGAAGTCGGCTGGTGGGAGACACCTCCGCAGCAGATTGAATTTGCGAGACTCGATATTACGAATACAGTTATGAGCAAGAGATACCTGAAGGCTTTAGTTGACGACGGCGTTGTTGAAGGCTGGGATGACCCAAGAATGCCAACCATAGCAGGTCTTCGCCGCAGAGGATACACACCTGAGGCTATTCGTGACTTCTGTGAAAGAATCGGTGTAGCCAAGGCTAACAGCCAGGTTGAAATTTCACTGCTTGAGCACTGTGTCCGTGAAGATCTTCAGGACAAGGTTGAAAACAGAAATGTAATTGAAAAGCCGATAAAGGTTGTAATTACAAACTACCCTGAAGATAAATCAGAAATGATTACAATAGAAAACCACAACAAGATTCCTGAAATGGGAACTCGCCAGGTTCCTTTCTCAAGAGAACTTTACATCGATGGCGATGACTTTATGGAAGTACCGGCTAAGAAGTACTTCAGAATGTTCCCTGGTAACGAAGTAAGATTCAAGGGGGCATACTTCATCAAATGTAACGAGGTGGTTAAGAACGAAGATGGTTCTGTCAAAGAGCTTCTATGCACCTACGACCCTGAATCAAGAGGCGGAGAAAGCCCTGACGGACGTAAGGTGAAGGGCACTATTCACTGGGTAGATGCTAAAACTGCAGAGAAGATCAGAATAAGGAACTACGATTACCTGATGATTCCTGATGAAGAAGGAAATAATCAGTTCAATCCTGATTCAGTCGAGGAAACATGGGGATACGCTGAACCTTCAATTGCTGATGTTCAGCCGGGAGAACGCTTCCAGTTCTTCAGACACGGATACTATATTGCAGACAGCAAGCTTACTACCGACGACGAGAAGGTTTTCAACAAGATCGTGGGACTGAAGAGCTCATGGAAGCCTGCTAAATAATAAAAAACATGCCGCGAGCAAAGTCGCAGCATGCATCAGAACCCACCGGGTTTGCTATATTCAAGCTATTACCATATCAAAGCTATAATCAAGGCGACTAGTATTATGACGAATGATGCTATGTCGCCTTTTGTTTCGAAAATCTTTCTGCGTGCCTGCAGCCTGCTCCACAGATAGACAAAGAAGCCGGGACCGAAGATAAAGGCGGAAATAACCACATTATCTAGACCGGTGGCAAAGAGCATCCAGAATCCGTATACTGTGCCGAGAATGGAAATAATCCATACCTTAGGCGTAACCATGTTCTCGTGGATGAAATTGTCGTGGATGGTGGTTTTCAGACAGTACATAGCCGACAGCACGAAAGGTATCATAATCGCACTGGTTGCCAGAGTGTACAGAGTCTGATAGGTGGACGACTGGAAGTAGACCACAATCAAAAGAATCTGAATGATGGCTGCGGACAGAATCAGGGAGGCCACAGGAGCCTTTTTCCTGTTTTCTATGGTGATAAATGAAGGAAAGGCACCGTCCCTTGCAGGTGCATACACGCTGTCAGCGATTACAAGTGTGTATGCAAACATCGCGCCTATTATTGAAATGACAACGCCTGCATTAATCAGGGTTCTGCCCCACGGGCCGACGATATACTCCATCAAAGCCGCCATAGACGGGTTAGGCAGTTCAGCCAGCTGAGCCCGAGGCATTATTCCCATACTCAGTACAGAAATCAGAACATACAGAATGAAGAGGGCCAGAAACGACAGCTCCGTTGCTTTTCCTGCGGTGGCAGTATTTTTTGCACGGGCGGAAATTACCACTGCACCCTCGATTCCGGTGAAGATCCATACCGTTGTATAGGTTGTTTTCAGAACCTGTTCCGAAAGCGGGAGACCGGTGTCCTCACCATTAAAATTGGAAAGGAAAACATCCCAGTCAAAGGCACCCAGGAACAGCGCAAAAACAATGAACGCGGCGATGGGCAGCAGCTTTGCGATTACGATAACTACATTTATGGTTACCGCCTCCTGTACACCATACATCACCATGAAGGTGAAGAGCCATACTATAATGGAAGCGCCTAAAATAGACGGAATATTGTTCCCATCTCCGAATAAGGGAAAGAAATTTCCTAAAGCTGCGAAGAGCAGCGTTGCGAAGGACACCTGGGAAAGAATAGCGCTAACCCAGTAGCCCCAGGCTGAATTGAATCCTACATATTCACCGTAGCCTTCCTTTGCATAAGAGTAGATACCACTGGTCAGATGGGGCTTGATAACACTCAATCTATTGAAACACATGGCCATAGCATACATACCGGCACCTGCGATTGCCCAGCCGATAAGGACTGCGTAGGTACCTGCACCATTGCCGGCCATGTCGCTTGACATACTGAAGACTCCGCTGGCAAGGGTGGTTCCTATGGCAAAACAGGTCAGCTTGAAAAGACCTAAGCCTTGATTACCATTCATACAAAAAACCTCACTTCCTTTTGCTATGAATAATATAGCCTGAGAAGTGAGGTTTTATGTGTTTTGAGTGTAGAATTATTTTTTAATGAGGTTTTGGGCTGTTAAACCATCGGAAGTTTGAACATGATTATTGTAAAAATAATCATGCCAAAGAGAGCAAACGGATAGGTCGCACCGTATCCTGCGCCCGGGTCATCGCTGCCCAGAGCATCTGTGGCCGCACCCAGCCCGGGGGTTGAGGTCATTCCACCGCATATCGCACCGCTCAGCATTACCCAGTTGATCTTAAAGATGTATCTTCCGAGGACAAAACCGGCAAGTATGGACAGACTTCCGACAATGACGGATACCACCGCCAGTGTAATACCGGCTCCGGCAAGCGCAGTAATTGCACCGTAGCCGTAATTCAGTCCTACTATGGACAGGAAGAACACCAGACCAAGTTCTCTGATTACCGCAAGGGTTTTCGGATCCATTCTGAAGGAGAAAGGTCCGATTTTTCCTATGTATCCAAGGACCAGACTGGCTATAAGAACGCCTCCTGTGGATTCCAGACTTATGTAACCGAGAGGTCCCAGGTAGATGTTGAGACTGCCAAGCATGTAACCTGCCAGACATACGATAGCGAATGATATTATGTTGAAAGAGTCAGCGGGTATTTCCTTGACCTTGATATTTTTTTTGGCCTGGGCCATCTCTTCAGAATACTTCCTTTTTTCTTCCTCCACGTCGATTCTGAAGATGACACTCAGGAAGTTTACGGCAAGGATTACAATGATGACTCCGAATGGATATCCCACAGCGTAGCCCATTCCGACCTGACTTGCTGCGTTGGATGCATAGACCTCAGTCATTTTTTTATCCAGATGTTTTACTTCTTCAGCATTAAGGTCATACTCATCACTAAGATTGATAATCTCAATAACGGATTCTTTTTCTTCCTGTGACAGTGCGGCATAGCCGGCAGCAACCTCTTTTGCATGTTTTTCAGATGTTTCGAGGGAAGAAGCAAGCCCCGGAGAGCTTGTCAAAGCACCTGTATAAACGCCGGCAACTCCATATGCTCCGGTGCTTTTTACAATTCCCGTCGCGGCATATGTGGAGGCCGCACCCACAAGGGTAATCACCAGTCCCAGGATGACAAACTTCGCACCGTATTTTCTGAGAACTATTCCCAGATCTTTTGCCGCAAGGAGACCGACAGCAGCTACAAAAAATATAAGCGATGTCTGGAAGAACCCTGAGCCGATCAGCTTGCCTGCGTTAGCTTCAAAGATTGCCTTTGCAGCAGAGAAACCGGCAGCAGCTTCATCACCTGATTCATAAAGTGTGCTCGCCATCCTGTACACTAAATAACCTATTATGAGGCCGGAAAACAAAGCACCCGATGCACCGAAGCTGAACTTCCTGAATCTTATTTTTCCGAATAGCAGTCCAAGCGCTATCGTTATAAACATAAGGACGAAAGGGTTGAATAACAGAGACATATAATCGAATTTTAGTATGTCCATTTTATCCTCCAGACATTTCTGCTAAAAGCAATTTGTTTCTGTCTCAATTATAAGCCGGAGGCAAAATGTTTACTATACGACGCAGATTTTAAAACAATTAAAATTGTTTTGTTTTTGTTTGGATTGAATGCCATGGAAAATTATGGTAGAATACTGAAAACATGCTATAATAATAGCATGGAAAATGGAAATTAGGGGGAATCTGAGAATGACTGAAACTTTGATATTAATAATAAAATGCTTAGGCGCCATTCTCCTGGGAATTTTAGAAGGTAACGGAGCAGTGTATATCTTCAACCATCTGCCGGCTGGATGGCTGTGCGATTACGGTGAGAAGCCTGGTGAGGAGCTTCTGGACAGATACACTCAGCGTCTGAAAAGCTACCCGTGGAAGTATGTGTTCACCATGCTGTTTGTAATATTGAATATACGTATGGTTGTAGACGACTGGCAGTTTGCGGTGAGTGCCAGTGTGGCACTGTGGATTATGCTGGAGATAGCTGTTTCGGACATAAAATACAGAATCATACCGGATCAGCTGGTTATACTTCTTGCGGTGAGTGCCCTGGGATTCGTCACATTTCACAACGGATTTATGGACTGTCTGCTAGGTGGGGTGTGCGGTTTTGCAATAATGTTTGCAGTTGCCCTTGTGGGCAAAGCCGTATCAAAGCGTGATACGCTGGGAGGCGGAGACATCAAGCTGTTTACCGCGCTTGGGATGATATGCGGCTTTACCGGAATACTGGCTGTTTACGCTCTGACGGCTTTGATAGCGGGAGGTCATATGGTAGTGCTTCTTGCTATGAAAAAGCTGAAATTTGGGGATACTGTACCCATGGCACCATACATCGGTGCGGCTGCAGCCGTTTATCTGGTTTTTCTATGGGGATTTGAACAAATTCTTTATCTGTAGGTTTTGATATGATATAATGAAACAATGAAACGAAACATTCTTTTGACAATAGAATACGACGGAACCAACTTTTCCGGATGGCAGAGACAGCCTGAGGTGAGAACTGTGCAGGGTACCCTGGAGGAGGCGCTTTCGCGTGTTTGCGGCACGCCGATACAGATTAACGGAACGAGCCGGACCGATGCGGGCGTACATGCTCTGGGACAGAGGGCATCCTTTGCGGGTGATTTTGGAATTCCTACGGACAGGATCAAGCTTGCTGTAAATAATATGCTCGATGGTGGGATGAACCGGAGAACCAAGTGCAGTGATGTGAGAATAACTGATGTACAGGAGATGCCGGAGGAGTTTCATGCCCGTTTTGACTCTAAAGGGAAAAAATACAGGTATGTAATAGACCGGGGCGAAGAAGCGGATATTTTTAAGAGGAATTACTGTTACCATGTGAAGAGTTCTCTTGATGTGAATGCCATGCGAAAAGGCGCCGGATTTATTGTGGGCACTCATGACTTTGCCTGCTTTCAGGCAGCAGGGGGAAACGTGAGGGAAACTACTGTCAGAACCGTTCACTCTCTGGAGATTATAGAGAAGGGGGACGAGCTTCTGATTGAAATCAGCGGTGACGGATTTCTGTATAATATGGTCAGAATAATTGTGGGAACTCTGGTTGAAGTCGGACAGGGACGGATTGAACCGGAAAAAATAGAAAAGATAATTGAAGGATGTGACAGGCAGAATGCCGGCCACACTGCACCTGCGGAGGGCCTGTATCTTGTCGAGATATACTATTAGCTGTAACTGATTATTTGGAAGAAAGGATTTAATATGGAAGCTAATAAGAGACCTAACTGGGACGAGTATTTTATGGAGGTTGCCAAGCTTACAGCAACCAGATCCACGTGTCTGAGAAGACAGGTAGGGGCCGTAATCGTTAAGGACAGACATATAATTGCCACAGGCTACAACGGTGCACCAAGAGGACTGTCGCACTGTGATGAGAGAGGGGGATGCCTGAGACAGGAGCTTGGTGTTCCTTCGGGACAGCGACATGAGCTTTGCAGAGCGCTTCACGCTGAGCAGAATGCCATTATCCAGGCTGCAACTTTAGGACAGAGCATCGAAGGCGGCACTATTTACATAACGCATCAGCCATGTGCGATCTGTTCAAAGATGATTATCAATTCCGGAATTAACAGAATTGTGGTAAATGAAGGATATCCTGATGATCTTGCTCTGGAGTTTCTTGATGAGGCGGGTCTGAAGGTTATCATGTTGGGAGAATAACTGTATGAATATAGATTTAAGTACGCTGATAACCGCGTTTGCAATAGCTTTTTCGATATCAGCACTGTTTACACCTATATCAATCAGGGTGGCTCATCTTATCGGTGCGATAGACATTCCGAAGGATGATAGACGAATGCACACCAAAGCAATGCCGAGATTCGGGGGCCTGGCTATATTTGTGGGAACGATGTCAACCCTCTGCATTTTCGGGGGCAGCAATAAAGACATCTTTCCTGTAATAGTAGGCGGAGCTCTTATCTATGGCCTGGGTGTGGCCGATGACCTGCTGTGCCTGAATGCAAAGATTAAATTTGTGCTTCAGACTGCCATTGCAGTGCTCATGTACTATATGGGGCTCAGAATCAAATTTATCGCAAACTACTTTGGAGAAGGTCATATTTATTTTGCCGATGCTGCATGCTTCATCATTACAGTTCTGTGGATAGTGGGAATTACGAACACCATCAATCTGGTAGACGGACTGGATGGTCTTGCGGCGGGAGTTGCGGCGATTGCATCCCTGTCCATTGCATATGTTGCATATATACATGGAACACAGAACGGCATGATGATTGTATGCCTTGCCATGCTTGCTGTTGCCGGAAGCTGTATAGGATTTCTTCCTTTCAACTTCTATCCGGCAAAGACCTTTATGGGAGACAGCGGATCTCTTTTTCTCGGATTTATGATGGCGACACTGTCTGTGGTAGGACCGCTTAAGAGGTCCACTATGGTTGCTGTAGTAATACCGGTGCTGGTACTTGGAATACCGATTTTTGACACAGCCTTTGCAATATTGAGACGAATTGTAAACAGAAGACCGATTATGGAGGCGGATAAGGGTCATCTGCATCACAAGCTGATGCAGTCCGGATATGGACAGAGAAGAGCTGTTCTTATGCTGTACGGAATATGTGCGATTATGGGAATGGCGGCTGTTCTTATCAGCCGTGAGCTTTACAAGGATTCCTTCGTGCTGGCTGCCATCGCGGGAGTTTACCTGTACGTGTTCCTGACGGATCCTAATCACAAGATGCCGAGAATCAAAGCCGTCAATATTGCAGAGGAAGAGAGAAAAGCAAGCAAACTGGAGAGACAGAAGGAGAAGTCGCAGTCACGTGATGAGTAACGAAGCTGTAACAATAGATAACAGACAACTGTATAAGAAGCTGGTAAAGATTGCTTTGCCGATATCAATTCAGGGAGTGGTTTCGGCCACTCTCGGTTTAGTTGATAACCTTATGGTGGGATTTCTGGGTGAAGCCGAACTGGCCGCTGTTGGAATAGCAACGCAGATTTATTTTATTCATTATCTGCTGCTGTTCGGCTTTTCAAGCGGTGCGGCAACTTTCTTCGCCCAGTTTTTTGGTGCAAAAGATTACAAAAATATAAGAAGAACAGTCGGTTTTGCTATTTCCGTAGCCCTTTTGATTGGAGTTGTTTTTTTCACGGGGGCCTACTTTATGACAGACGGACTGCTGCACATCTATTCCAACAATGAGGAAATCATTGAGATGGCGAAACCATATGTAAAGCTGTGCAGTATTACATTTTTCTTTATAGGGATATCTGCACCACTGGAAATGGCATTCAAGGCTACCCAGCAGACAAGAATTCCTATGGTGATAAGTGCCGTGGTATTCACCACCAACACATGCCTGAACTATGTTCTCATATTCGGCAAGCTGGGTCTGCCCGCTTTGGGAATACTGGGCGCAGCACTTGCAACTACCATAGCGAGAGGACTGGAAATTATCATTTCTGCCTTTTTCCTGATAAAAAAGAGCAACTGCTTCAGAGGACCATTGAGAGACTATTTCGACTGGAATAAACCGATGGTAGTGCGCATAATTAAAAATTCAGCCCCTACTACAGCCAACGAACTGCTGTGGAGTATCGGACAGTCCATGTATGTTGCTGCATTTTCAAGAATCGGCACTACGGCATATGCGGCTTACCAGGCTGCGGCTGCGATACACAGCATCTTCTCATTTGCCGGCTTCAGCATCGGCGATGCCACACTGATTCTGGTAGGAGAAAAGCTGGGAGAAGGGAAAAAGGAAGAAACATATCTTATTGGCAAGAAGCTTCTGAAGATAGGCATAATTATAGGTATCGTGGTCGGTGGCCTGCTGATAATATGTGCCAAGCCTCTGGTAGGATTGTTCAACCTGACTGATACAGGCAAATATTCTGCATTTATGATTCTGCTCGTTTACGGAGCACTCACATGGCTGCATCTGTATAACGGTATCAACATTACGGGAATCCTCAGAGGAGGCGGAGACACTACCTTTGCCATGATAGCAGAATCAAGCTGCGTCTGGCTCGTAGCTGTTCCAATGGCATTCTTCAGTGCACTGGTTCTGAAGGTTCCGATTTTCGTGGCAGTACTTATGGTAAACATGGAGGATCTGGTAAAGTCAGTGCTGATGACTAAGCGATTCAGGTCAAAGAAATGGCTTAATAATATAATCGGGGGACTGTAAACCGAATAAAGAAGTAAAACAAAAAGGCCTCAAAAGGCCTTTTTCGGTTTCATCTGAATTAAATATTAATTTCACCTTCTGCTACGATTCTTGCAGAGCCGCCGACTTTAATCAGGCAGCCGTCTTCAGATGCGTTGATTTCAGTAAGAATGGTTGAAGGTCTATCCATCTTTTCTCCCTGCTTCATGCAGCATTTTCCTACCGGATCGATGAGACCCTGAAGGTGCAGGTAATATGTAAGAGCACCATTGGCTGTTCCGGTTGCCGCTTCTTCGTCGATGTCATAAAGCGGAGCGAAGTTTCTCACATAAGCTGTCACTCCATCCTCTGCGTCAAGGGTAAATGCATGAACTCCTGTAACCTTATATCTCTTGGACAGAGCGGACAAAGCCTTCATATCAGGCTCTATTGCATCAAGGTCAGCGCGAGTTGATACCGGCATCATAATATCAGGAAGACCTGTTGATACAAGCTTAGGAAGAAGCTTGATAGAAGCAGGATCATAGCTTGTTCCCATAACCTCATAAAGCTCGGTTAAATCAGGAATCTGATCTATGGTTGCAATTTCCACAGGTGTAGCCATATCCATCATGACAAAACCATCGATTACCTCTATGTTAAGATCTCCGGCAAGTGTGTGGTTGACACATACGCAGTTATCACTAATCATTCCCAGGTGCATAAGTGCAGCAAAACTTGCAATGGTAGCGTGACCGCATAGATCAACCTCCGATGCAGGAGTAAAATATCTGATATGGAATTCTGTTTCATCTAACTGTTTGATAAAAGCTGTCTCGGAATAGCGCAGCTCAGCTGCAGTCTTTCTCATAGTCTCATCTGATGGAAAATCTTCTCCGTCACGAAGGACTACAACGCCTGCAGGATTTCCGCCGAAAATAGTCTGTGTAAAGGCGTCAACAATCAGTAATTTCATTTAATATCACCTCGACTCTAGTATAACCCTAAAAATGATTGTATGCAAGATATTTAGATGTTATACTATCCTAATGGAGGTTTTGACATGGCAGAATTTGATATAACACCTTTAAAATATGAAAATGATAAGCTGATGATTCTCGATCAGACCAGACTTCCGGGAGAGGAAGTATATGAAGAAATGGTAACTGCAGAGGATGTGTGGGATGCAATCTACAAGCTGAAGGTTCGCGGGGCACCTGCCATCGGTGACGCGGCAGCTTACGGTCTGTATATCTCAGTGAGAGAATATCAGGGAGATATGGAAGGCTTCAGAACTCTGCTGAAAGAGAAGAGGGACTATCTCTGCAGCGCCAGACCTACGGCTGTAAACCTGGAGTGGGCACTGGACCGCATGTGCAGCAGATTCGAATCGCTATTTGACGATATGTGTCAAAACACTGAAATCACAGTTGATGAGGCCAAGGGGGTTTTGCTCGCCGAGGCCGAAAAGATAAAAAACGAAGACGTGCAGGCATGCCTTGCCATGGGAGAATACGGGCTTGAACTGCTGAAACCGGGCATGGGTATTCTGACACACTGCAACGCAGGAACGATTGCAACCGCAAAGTACGGCACCTGCCTTGCACCTATACACCTTGGACAGGAGAGAGGCTACGGCTTCAAGGTGTTTGCGGATGAGACCAGACCGCTGCTTCAGGGCGCCAGACTGACTGCCTGGGAGCTTCAGAAGGCTGGCGTCGACGTGACTCTGATCTGCGACAATATGGCATCTCTCGTGATGAGAAACGGCTGGATTGACGCCGTCGTAGTGGGATGTGACCGCATGGCGGCAAACGGTGACGGTGCAAACAAGATAGGTACCTCGGGGGTTGCGATTCTGGCAAGGGAGTACGGGATTCCGTTTTACATGTTCGTGCCGACCTCAACTATCGATCTGAACACTCCCACAGGAGATCAGATTACCATCGAGCTCCGGGACGGCGACGAGATCAGGCAGATGTGGTACGAAAAGCCTATGGCGCCTGAAGGCATCAAAACCTACAATCCGGCGTTTGACGTGACGCCGGCGGAATATATTACGGCTGTTGTGACGGAAAAGGGAATTGTCTATCCGCCGTATAATGAGAATCTGAAAAAAATTACAGAGGGTAATAAATAGAGGGAAACAATGGAAAACAACAAGCAGGGTTTTATCGCCCGTTATGTGAAATTTATAGTAGTGCTTGCGGTAATTGCAGGCTCATCTTCAGGAATATTCGGGAAGGTCATTGAGGCGCCGTCTATGGCAATCGGATTCTGGCGTCTGACTATGGGACTGCCTTTCTTTGCGATTCCTGTTCTTGTGAAACACAGAGATACTCTGAAGGCTGTGTCAAAGAGGGATTATCTGCTGACCTTTGTGGCAGGAGCTTTTCTTTTCGGTCATTTCTTTACCTGGTTCAATGCGGTTAAGATGACTAACATTGCCAGTGCGGTGGTGCTTGCGGCACTGCACCCTCTGGTGGTTTTGATAATAACGGTATTCGTGCTGAAGAAGAAGGTCGGAATCAGACCTGTGATGGGTATAGTTCTGGCTCTTCTCGGAGGGGCACTAATTGCGGGTCTTGATTACAATCAGCTGTCATCAGGAAATTTTGCAGGAGACGTTCTGGCATTCCTGGCAGCGGTCTGCATGGGAGTATACTTTGCGATAGGTAACGAGGTGAGAAAAAATGTACCGGGAAGTACGTACGTTTTTCTGGTGTTCTTTGCCTGCTGGGTATGCTTCTCGATTGGCATGATATGTACGGGAACACCTGCCCTGGGATATTCTGCGACGGATTATCTGTACTTAATCGGATTGACCCTGGTGTGTCAGATAGGTGCTCACGCAGTATTCAATCTATGCTTTGGATATGTTGATTCTCTGTATGTTTCTGCATGGGAATCAGGTGAATCAGTGTTCGCTATTATTCTTGGAATCATTTTCCTTGGACAGATGCCTGAATCATGGGAGCTGCTGGGTTCAGCCATAGTTGTGGTTGGGCTGCTGTACTACAATTACAGCACCAATCTGGAAGAGAAAGAGAGAAAGTAAATGAGTTACAAGGTCAGTCTTCAGACTTTTGAAGGCCCTTTTGATCTGCTTGTGTATCTTATCGAAAACGCTCAGATGAGTATCTACGATATCAGGATTGCAGAGATAACCAGGCAGTATATGGAATACATAGAGAATATGAAGTCAATGGATGTTAACGTTGCCACTGAATTCATGGTGCTTGCGGCTACTCTTATCGATATTAAATCCAGGATGCTGCTGCCGAGGACTACTGACATAGAGGGCGCATACATTGACGAGGACCCAAGAAGTGAACTGGTTGAAAGGCTGCTGGAATACAAGAGATATAAGAAAGGTGCAGATATCCTGAAGGAGCGCGAGGAGGTTATGTCTCTGGTTTACGAAAAGCCTCAGGAGGATATTTCCGCATATCTGGAAGAGCCGAATGAATATCTGGCACTGGACATCAGGCAGTTTGCGGGTGCCTTTGAACTGTTTCTGAGAAAAAAGAAAAAAGAAGAGGATGTCAGAGCTCATTACACAAGAATCGAGAGGGAAAAGGCTACCATAGAGTCAAGAATGAGCTATATAAAGAACAGATTTATAAGCGCATTCTCTCACGGACTGAAAAGGCTGAGCCTGAAGGAGCTTATCCCGAACAAGAGGGATAAATATGATGTGGTGGTCACTTTCATATCCGTACTTCAGCTTATGAGAGACAAGTACCTTGATGCTGAACAGAAGAGTACATACGGGGAGATCAGCATCATTCCAGGAGAAAGAGAGATAGAGAATGAACAGTAAGAAGACGATTAAATCCGCCTTTGAATCTATGATGTATATATGGGGGGAACCCCTTGAGGTTAAAGCTGCGGCAGACATCTTCAATATCAGCAGCGAGGATGCAGAAAAGTATTTTCTGGAGCTTCAGGAGGAGTATGAGCAGGAGGGCAGAGGAATTGTAATCAGGCAGGTTAACAAGTCCTTCCAGTTTGTAACCAGACCGGAAAACGCAGAGTTTATTGAGAGACTATGCACTCCTGTGAAGGTGAAGAGGCTGTCTCAGTCGGCGCTGGAGGTACTGGCTATTATTGCATATAAGCAGCCGGTAACAAAGGGCGAAATCGATGCTATAAGGGGAGTAAAGAGTGACAGGGTAATCGAAGGTCTGATGAAAAAGGATCTGATTATGGTCAGGGGGAAATCCAACGGAATAGGGAGACCTCTGCTTTACGGAACCACAGATGCATTTCTAAAGAATTTCGGATTTAAAACTATAAAGGACTTACCGGAAATCGATGATATCGAAAGTGCCATCAGCACAGAAACCACAAATGATATGGTTTACGATGATGTTGAGAAAAGTCAGATTTCCATAGATGAGGTAGAATATGAATCAGAAAGAACAGAAGAGTAATATTGTTTTGATAGGTATGCCCGCAAGCGGAAAGAGCACAATAGGTGTGGTTCTCGCAAAGATTACGGGAAAGGATTTTGCAGACACTGACATTACTATTCAGCATGTGGAGGGAAGACCTCTGCAGCAGATTATCGATGAGGATGGAAACGATTACTTTAAAAAGGTAGAGGAGGAGATTCTTGCCGGTTTTGATGCTGAGAACTGTGTAATCGCTACGGGTGGAAGTGCCGCTTATTACGACAGGGCAATGGAGAACCTTAAGAAAAACGGTATCGTTGTTTATCTGAAGGTCTCTCTTTCCGGAATTCAGTCCAGACTTAACAACCTGGAAACGAGGGGTGTAACGCTTAAACCGGGGCAGACTATAGCGGATCTGTATGATGAGAGAATGCCTTTTTATGAAAAGCACTGCGACCTTGCAGTAGAGGCTGAAGGCAGAGATATCTGGGAAACCGCAGAGATTATTGCAGAAAAATTAGGGTGTTTACAATCTGATAAGATATGATATACTTAAGGCAAATATCGTATGTTTTATTTTCACGGAGGTACGTATTATGGCAAGCACATTAGGAAAAGCTTTTATGGAGGCAATGAACAATCCGGCACTGAGATATGTGGATTCCAGTGTTGATTTACTTATTATCAAGACTGCAATGATTGCATATCTTGAGCGTAATGATTACGATTTTACAGTAGAGGAAGTTGAACGTTACATTCAGGATCAGTTCGACAAGATTCATGAATCACTGAAGGACTTCTCCTACAACAACAAAATGATGGATTAATCCAACATAAACGCAGAAAATAAGCAGCGTCATGCTGTGGATTAGAAAAGAACTATAGGCGAAAGGTCTTGGAAATCAAGGCTTTTCGCCTTTTTGCACATTATGGGGCGCAGTGTCATATAAGTGCATTTTGAACTTTAAAACAACTCATTAATGTGGTATAATTCAGCTAAAATAATATGGACTTTTGTATACTTATGCAGAAAGAAAGAATTACGGTAAAGACATGATAGAGAAAACTGAGAAAAACAGATATATTTTCGGTATCGATATCGGGGGAACTGCCTGCAAGCTGGGACTGTTTCATGAGGATGGTACGCTGCTTGAAAAGTGGCAGATTCCAACGGATAGAGACAATGGAGGCATGAATGTTTTTTCTGACCTGGCGGCAGCCGTTGATGGTAAGCTTCAGGAGAAATCGATTAACCGAGAAGATGTTATAGGTATCGGTGCAGGGGTGCCTGCATCTATATCAGGAGAAGGCGTAGTTCAGAAATGCCCTGCTCTGGGATGGTCGAACTTCAATGTGGCAGATAAGATTACTGAGGTAATCGGTTTTCCTGCTGTATGCGGCAACGATGCCAATCTGGCTGCTTCCGGTGAGGCGTGGAAGGGAGCTAACCACTCCTATTCCGATGTAGTGTTTGTTACTCTTGGCACCGGTGTTGGCGGCGGAATTATCTGCAACGGAAAAATATTGCAGGGTGCACATGGCTGTGGCGGTGAGCTGGGTCACATCAAGGTCAATCCGGCAGAAACCAGAGAGGACGGCTGTGGAGGACACGGGTGCCTGCAGCAGTATGCATCAGCTACAGGAATAGCTGATCTGGCTGAAGAGGCTTTGACAGAACGTGGAGACACGGCGAAGGGAACCTATCTGTGCGGAAAAGATAAGGTGACCGCCAAGGATGTGTTTGACGGTGCAAAGAAGGGCGATGAAATCTGCCTGGACGTAGTGGAAAAATTCGGTGAGATACTCGGGCGGGCTTTAGCCGGCATATGTGTTGTATTTGACCCAGAGGTTGTAATTATCGGGGGCGGTGTAAGTGCTGCAGGCGATATTCTGCTTGATGCGGTAAGAAAACATTATGTAAAATGGGTATTTCCTCCATGTGCGGACATGGAGTTCCGTCTTGCATCTTTAGGTAATGATGCGGGAATATACGGATGTGCAAAATTAGTGATTGATGAACTTAAGTAATAACCCCTATGAGGGAAGGAGTAGAAAATGGACAATGTAATTATGACTAAGATTGAAAAATGGAAAAACAGCCCTGTTCTGACAGAAGAGGAAAAAAATGAACTTGCGCAAATGACAGATGAACAGCTCGTATCAGCGTTTTCCTCAGACCTTGAATTCGGCACTGCCGGACTGAGAGGTGTTATGGGACTGGGTACTGCAAGAATGAACGTTTATGTTATCAGAAGAGCTACCAGGGGTCTTGCAGTATACCTGAAGAATCATTTTGAAGAGCCTAAGGTTGCCATAAGCTATGACAGCAGAAACAACTCCAGGCTTTTTGCTGAAGCTGCGGCCGGTGTACTGGCGAAGGCTGGCATCAGAACTTATATGTACTCGGAAATGATGCCGGTTCCGGTTCTGTCATATACTACAAGATATTTGAACTGTGATGCAGGTATAATGATTACTGCAAGTCACAATCCTAAGCAGTATAACGGATATAAGGTTTATGCGGCAACAGGCGGACAGATTCTGGATGCAGCCGCTGATGAGATTCTGGCAGAGATTATGAAGCTGGATATGTTTGAGGATGTGGATTACTTCAGCTTCGAGGAGGCGCTGGAAAACGGATGTGAGTTTGTTTCTGAAGATGTATATAACAGCTTCCTTGCAGAAGCTGAGGAGGCTTCTCAGTTCTCCGATGAAAGAGATATTGAGATTGTATATACGCCGCTTAACGGATCCGGGGCAAGACCTGTTCAGGATATTCTGGCACGAAACGGTTTTGATAAGGTGTCTGTTGTAAAGGAACAGCTTGAACCTGACGGAGATTTCCCTACATGCCCTTCACCTAATCCGGAGAAGGCTGAAGTGTATGATCTGGCCGTTGCACTTGCAAAGGAGAAGAATGCGGATATCATCGTTGCAACCGACCCTGACTGTGACAGAGTGGGAGTTATGGCAAAGAAGGATGACGAGTTCGTGCTTATCACAGGAAATCAGCTGGGCATTCTGTTTACTGACTACATTGCAGGACGCACAGAGAATCCGGAGACAAAAACAATGGTTACTTCTGTCGTAAGTACTCCGATGGTCAGCAGAATGGCCGAGAGATACGGGATAGGAATGAGAAGAACCCTTGTTGGCTTCAAATATATCGGAGAGCAGATTGACCTGCTGAAGGACGGATACATGTTCGGCTTCGAAGAAAGTAACGGATATCTTGTAGGTCAGTATGCAAGAGACAAGGATGGAGTCGTTGCTGCAAAGATGGCATGCCAGATGGCGGCTTATTATAAGGCACAGGGAAGAACTCTTATAGATGTTCTCGATGACCTGTACGCAAAATTCGGTCATTGTGTTGACCAGACAGTAAGTGTAGATTTAGACGATATCTCCAGAGCAAAGGGCATTATGGCTGCAATTGCAACAAGAGAAGATGCCGAAAAGGTATTTGGAGAGGTGAGCGGATTTATAAATTACAGCGCTGATGAAACAGGTCTTCCTAAAGCTAATATGATTCAGATAGAAAAGGAAGACGGAACCAGGGTAATTGTAAGACCTTCGGGCACAGAGCCTAAGGTAAAGCTGTACATGTCATTCTATGAAGATGATGCTGTTAAGCTTGAGGAAAGAAAGAAGGCAATTCTGGATGATTTCAGCACAATAGCGCAATAGTACAGAATAATTCTTATACTGACATATTATTTATTATTTTGCATAGGAAGGATTTGCTGATTTATGGCTAAACAGATTTTGAACAAGCATGAAAGGTATTTCTTTGCAGAAGGAACTTACCTTAGAGCATATGAAAAGCTGGGAGCTCATCCTGCAGCTGAACGCGGAAAGGACGGATACAGATTCAGCATCTGGGTACCTGACGTAAGAAGCGTAAGAGTTGCAGGGGACTTCAATGACTGGAATGAGACTTCCCATTTTATGAAAAGAGAGGAAGGTGACGTTTACAGCCTGTTTATTCCGGGTGTTGCTGAAGGCGATGCATACAAATACGTTATCGAGACAGAAAGCGGAAACCTGATTTATAAGGCTGACCCGTATGGCTTCTATGCTCAGAAGAGACCTGAAACGGCGTCAAGAACCTTTGATATTTCCAAATACAAGTGGAACGATAAAAAATGGATGACAGCCAGGGCGAAGAGAGATCATATGGCAAGCCCGATGAACATATACGAGGTAAATCTGGCATCGTGGAAACAGCACGAGTCAGGTGAGCTGTACACATACGAGGAACTCGCGGAGGAGCTTGTGCCATACGTTAAGGAAATGGGATACACTCACGTGGAGATGATGCCTGTTGCGGAGCATCCTTTCGACGGCTCCTGGGGTTATCAGGTTACAGGATATTATGCAGTAACATCGAGGTACGGTGAGCCTACAGGGTTTATGGCTTTAGTCGATGCATTTCACAAAGCCGGCATAGGCGTGATTCTTGACTGGGTACCGGGTCATTTCTGCAGAGATGCACAGGGACTTGGCCTGATGAACGGCGGAAAGGTTTATGAAAAGAAGGACCACAAGCACTGGGGAACTTATGTATTTGACTTCGGAAGGGGTCAGGTCAAGAGCTTTCTGATGTCAAACGCCTTTTTCTGGCTGGATAAATATCACATCGACGGAATCAGAGTGGACGGCGTCAGCAGCATATTGTACATGAACTACGGTGTAGATAACGAAGCGGAGAAGAGATACAATCCTGACGGTACAGAAGGAGATCTGGATGCAATCAAGTTCCTTCAGGATACCAACGAGGCAGTTGGCAGAGAGTTTCCGGGAGTATTCATGATAGCGGAGGAAAGCACCGCATGGCCGCTGGTAACCAGACCGCCTGAGGTAGGAGGACTGGGATTCCATTATAAGTGGGACATGGGATGGATGCATGACACTCTGAGCTACATGAAGGAGGATTTCATATACAGAAAGTATCACCATAACAGCCTTACATTCTCAATGATGTATGCGTACAATGAAAATTTCATTCTGCCGCTTTCACATGATGAGGTGGTTCACGGAAAGTGCTCACTGATCAATAAAATGCCGGGGGATTACTGGAGAAAATTTGCCGGTCTGAGAACGCTGCTAATGTATCAGCTGACACATCCCGGCCACAAGCTGAATTTCATGGGAAGTGAAATTGCGGAATTTATCGAATGGAGAGACTACGAGGGCCTGGAATGGTTCCTGCCTGAGGAGCATGAGGCACATCGCAGGCATCAGCATTTTGTTAAGGAAGCCAACGAGTTCTACAAGAACAACAAAGCTTTATGGTACAAGGAATTCAGCTGGGAAGGATTTACCTGGCTGGAGGCTGACAACGGAGAACAGAGCGTGTACTCATTTATCCGTCACGGAAAGAATCCAATAGATGACCTTATCGTAATTCTAAACATGACTCCTGAGACTTACGAATGCTACAGGGAAGGAGTTCCTAAGAAGGGATTATATAAAGAAGTCTTCAATTCAGACAAGAAGGAGTATGGCGGATCGGGAGTTGAAAACAAGGATCTGATTAAGAGTGAAAAAATTGAATTCCACGGCATGGATGATTCAATCGAATTCAGACTTCCTCCCCTTGCAGCAGTTGTATTCAAGAGAACAACTGCACCGAGAAAGAAGGCGGCTAAGAAATAATATAAATTCACTTAAGGAGAAGAGATATACCAATGAACACTATTTTCAAGAACAAGGAAGAATTTAAACGGAAGTATGTTGAGAGTTTTAGATCTGAGCTTGGAAAAAGCTATGAACGTGCAACCGCCACTGAAAGATATAACATTCTGGCAAAGCTGATTGCTTCTGAAGCAAAGGCAATAGAGTCAGACTGCAAGAAAAAGACACACGTTGAAGAGAAAAAAAAGATTTACTATTTTTCCATGGAGTTCCTTATCGGAAAGCTTCTGAAAAACTACCTTATTAACTTCGGAATTGAAGATATGGTTAGAGACGGTCTGGCAGAACTGGGTGAGTCTCTTGATAACCTGTGCGAACAGGAGAGAGATCCCGGACTTGGAAACGGAGGTCTTGGAAGACTTGCGGCCTGCTTCATCGATTCACTTGCCAGCCTGGGGTATTCAGGACACGGAAACGGAATCAGATACAACTATGGTCTTTTCAAACAGGCAATAAGGGATGGACAGCAGGTTGAGCTTCCTGACAACTGGCTGGAAAACGGTTTCCCATGGGAAACAAGGAGAATGGAGAACTCTGTAGTTGTAAGATTCGGTGGAGAAGTGGTGAAACACTATGAGAACGGCCAGTTCTGGTGCAGCTGGGAAGGCGGAGAGACTATTCTTGCAGTGCCTTATGACGTTCCAGTTGTCGGATACAGCGGAGAGACTGTAAACAATCTGAGATTGTGGAGTGCTCAGCCTTGTGAAGAGGACTTTGATATGGATGCCTTCAACAGAGGGGATTACAGTGGTGCAATGAAATTCCGTTCCGATGTTGAAGCTATTACGAGTCTGCTTTACCCTAACGATAACGGAATGGCAGGAAAGATTCTGAGACTTAAGCAGGAATACATGTTCGTATGCGCGGGAATCAACAACATAGTGGAAACTTTCAAATATGAGTACGGAACTGATTGGGAAAGATTCCCTGAACTGGTTGCAATTCATACAAATGACACTCATCCGGCACTATGTGCACCGGAGCTTATGAGAGTTCTGATTGACATCGAGGGTCTGAACTGGGATCAGGCATGGGACATTACAACGAAAACAATCTCCTATACCAACCATACAGTTCTTCCTGAAGCTCTGGAGAAGTGGCCTATTGACATGTTCAAACAGCTGCTCCCAAGAGTATATGATTTCGTGGAGGAAATAGACAGAAGATACAGAGAGAGCTTTCCAAGAGACAGAGAAAACTGGCAGGAACTGCATCGCAGGACCGCTATACTGTGGGACGGTCAGGTAAGAACCGCAAATCTGTCAGTAATTGCAGGACATTCAGTTAACGGAGTTGCAGCTCTTCATACAGAAATACTTAAGCACGATGTACTGAAGGAATTCTATGAACTGACACCTGATAAATTCCAGAATAAGACCAACGGTATAACCCACAGAAGATTCCTGGCGGAAGCAAACCCTTCCTATTCCAGGCTGATTACAAATGCAATCGGCAACGGCTGGATGAAGGACGCATCAGAGCTTTCCAGGCTTACCGCTTTTGAAGGTGATGCAAGTTTCCTTGAAGAAATGAATAGAAGCAAGCGTGAGAACAAAGAAAGACTTGCCGCATACATTTTCGAAAAATCCGGAATCTCGATTGACTGTGATTCCATTTTTGACGTGCAGGTTAAGAGATTCCATGCATATAAGAGACAGCTTCTAAATATACTTAAGGTTATGCACCTGTATAATGAAATTGTGGATAATCCAAATAAGGATATCACCCCTTCGACTTTCATTTTTGCAGGTAAAGCTGCTCAGGGATATGTCTTTGCGAAAGACGTAATCAGACTAGTTAATTCAGTGGCTGATGTGGTAAATAACGACCCTAAATGCCGCGATAAAATAAAAGTTGCATTTGTACCGAACTTTGCAGTTTCAAGCGCTCAGTTAATTTATCCTGCTGCCAATATCAGCGAGCAGATTTCAACAGCCGGTATGGAAGCATCAGGAACGGGCAACATGAAGTTCATGATGAACGGAGCAATTACGCTTGGTACTATGGACGGAGCCAACGTAGAGATTTCAGAACAGGTTGGAATGGACAATATCGAAATATTCGGTCTCAGAAGTGAGGAAGTAGAAGAACTGAAGAAAAATCAGAGTTACTATGCCTGGGACGAATACAACCATAATATGGAATTAAAGAGAGTCGTTGACCAGCTGATTGACGGAACATACGGAAGACTGTCCGGCAACTTTGACCATATTTATGACAGTCTGCTTCGCAGTAACGATGAGTTCTTCGTACTGAAGGACTTCGACAGCTACGTAAAAGCATGGCACAACCTGGAGGGACTGTATACAAGAAAAGACGAGTGGAACAGAATTTCCCTTCATAACACTGCTTCTTCAGGCTTCTTCTCAAGTGACCGCACCATAAGACAGTACGCAGAAGAAATCTGGAAACTATAAGCGTCAAATCCCGTACAGCTTAATATTTTAAAACAACTTAATAACTCAACACACAAAACACTATCACATGATCAAACACGACTAAGGAAGGAGTGCAGTTTGAGGATGAAAAGAAACGAATGTATCGCAATGTTGCTGGCAGGCGGACAGGGAAGCCGTCTTCTGGCATTGACAAAGAGTATAGCTAAACCGGCCGTTTCATTTGGAGGAAAGTATCGAATCATCGACTTTTCACTGTCCAATTGTGCTAACTCAGGCATTAGCACTGTAGGCGTACTTACACAGTACAGACCATTCCTGCTTAACTCGTACATCAGCTCCGGTGCAAGCTGGAATCTGAACAGCAGAGGGGGCGGAGTTTTCGTATTGCCGCCGTATGAAACTGAATCCGGCGGATCGTGGTATCAGGGTACTGCAGATGCCATATTCAGAAATATCGAATTCCTGAATCTGTATGATTCGGAATATGTTCTGATTCTGTCAGGAGACCACCTGTACCGCATGGATTACCGTAAGATGCTGGAAAACCACAAGGCGAAGGGCGCTGACCTGTCTGTATCCGTTATACAGGTGCCTTGGGAGGATGCTTCAAGATTCGGAATAATTACAGCAGATGATGACGGCAGAATTGTGAAGTTCACAGAGAAACCAGCTGAACCGGATTCAAATCTGGCTTCCATGGGAATATACATTTTTAACAAAGATGTACTGGTTAAGGCTCTTGTTGAAGACAGTACAGATGAGAATTCAGACCACGACTTCGGCAAGAACATCATTCCTAAGCTGCTGGCTGAAGGAAAGAACCTGTTTACATATGAATTTTCAGGATTCTGGAAAGATGTTGGAACTATCCCTGCATACCATGAAACAAGCATGGAGCTTCTGGATGATGAACCGGCATTCGTGCTGGATGATCCGGACTTTCCGTTTATGAGTAACTCCAACATCTATCCGCCACAGTATATCGGTGCCAATGCGGATGTTAAACAGTCGCTGGTTTCCAACGGATGTAATGTAAAGGGCAAGGTGTACCACTCAATTCTCAGTACAAATGCAGTTGTTGAAGAAGGTGCGGTTGTAAAGGATTCCGTTCTTCTTCCAGGAGCAAAGGTTGAGAAGGATGCAACGGTTATCAAAGCCATTTTGGGCGAGAATGCCGTAGTAAAGAGCGGATGCACACTTGGCAGCGACGAAGAAGGCTCAGAAATTGCATTGATTGGAAATGATGAGATTTATGGAGAAGGAGGTCAGCAGTAATGGATAAAGTTATAGGTATTGTTGCAGCAAACTATGATACACCGGAAATGGAGACATTGACAGGTGAGAGAACTATAGCTTCTCTTCCATATTGCGGAAGATATCGACTGATAGATTTTCCGTTATCCAATATGGTCAACTCAGGTATCGAAACAGTCGGTCTTGTTTTACCATATAAATATCGTTCAATAATCGACCACATCGGTATAGGTAAAGAGTGGTCGCTGGATAAGAAAAACGGAGGTCTGTTCATCCTTCCGGGTTCAGCCTTCGGTATTTCAAGTTCATCAAACAGATTTATACTTAGAGATTTTGACAGAAACAGTGTATATCTTCGTCGTTCACCGGCACCGTATGTAGTTGTTACAGCATCAAATATCATCTGCAACATCGACTACGCAAAACTTGCGAAGGCGCATATTGAAAGCGGTGCGGATATTACAATGGTTCAGACTACTGCAAGGCGCGACAACAAGTATCTTTCAACAATTGTATCAGAAAACGGCAGAGTTACTGATGTTTACAGAGGAGTAAAAAAGGGCGAGAAGGCATTCATCGACAACTTTATTATCAACAGAGAACTGCTGGTTGAGATCATTGAAGGCTATAAGGCTGTAAGTTATTCGGATTTGTTTGACTGCCTGAAAGGATTCTATGGACAGCTTAATGTAGGAACATACGAATTCGAGGGATACTGCAAGAGTATTTTCGACATAGATTCATATTTTGACGGAAACATGGATTCTCTGGTTTATGAAGTTGACAAGGCTCTGTTCAGCACTGAAAGACCTATACTGACAAAGGAGCAGGATTCCGTACCTACAAAGTATGACAGGAACTGTGAGGTTAGAAATGCCACTATTCCAGCAGGCTGCACAATAAGCGGAAAGGTTGAAAACAGCGTACTGTTCCGTCATGTAACAGTTGAAGAGGGTGCCACTGTGAAAAACAGTATCATTCTGCAGGACTGCGTAATCAAAGCGGGAGCACATGTTGAGAATGCAATTATCGACAGAGGTAACACCATTGACTGCAATATGGTTATAAAAGGTACTGAAGAGAAAAAGATGATTATTCCAAAGAAGAAAATCTAACATCACAGTGATACTGAAAGAGAAGGAAAAGATTTATGAAACGTAAACTTAGAGTGCTATTTGCATCCTCTGAGGCCGTTCCATTCATTAAGACAGGGGGGCTGGGCGACGTAGCCGGCTCCCTTCCTAAGGCTTTGAATGAGACCGGTGCGGCAGAGGTACGGGTAATAATTCCAAAATATAAGAATATTCCGGATGAATATAAAAATAAAATGACCCATCTGTGTGATTTTTACATGATGCTGGGCTGGAGACATGTGTACTGTGGAATCGAGACCCTTACTCATCAGGGAGTAACTTATTATTTTGTGGACAACGAATATTATTTCAAGAGAGATAACGCATACGGATACTTTGATGATGGAGAAAGAATCGCATTCTTTGCCAAGGCTGTATGCGAATTCCTCCAGTATGTGGATTTCAAATGTGATGTTTTACATTGCAATGACTGGCATACAGCGCTTTCACCGGTTTTTCTGAGAGAATTCTATCAGAATGTGCCGGGTTATGACAATATCAGAACCCTGTTTACAGTACACAACCTGAAGTTCCAGGGCCAGATGTCAGATACTGTTCTGAGTGATATACTTGGACTGTCTGAGATTCCTGCTGCGGCAAACCAGCTGAGAAGTGACAGAGTATCCATCAACTTCATGAAGGGAGCTCTATGCTACAGTGACCTTCTTTCAACCGTAAGTGAAACCTATGCGCGAGAAATTCAGACTCCGTACTTTGGAGAAAACATGCAGGAAATTTACAGAAGAAGAAAGAACGAGCTTTACGGCATTATGAACGGCCTTGACCAGGAGGAATATGATCCGGAAACAAATGTTAGCCTTCCTGCACATTTCTCAATTAACGATATGTCGGGTAAGGCAGACTGTAAAGCGGCTCTTCAGAGAGAGCTGGGACTTGAGGTAAATGACCATGTTCCTCTTATAACCATGTGTGGAAGACTTACACAGCAGAAGGGTCTGGATCTTGTTCAGCATGTGCTTGACGAACTTCTTCAGCTTCCATTGCAGTTCGCTGTTCTGGGAACAGGAGACAGAGAGTATGAAGATATGTTCCGGAGCTTCCAGGCCAGATATCCGGGAAAGATGGCCGCATGTATAACTTTCGATGAGGGCCTTGCACACAGACTGTATGCAGGAGGAGATTTCTTCCTGATGCCTTCACTGTTCGAACCATGCGGATTATCGCAGATGATGGCTATGAGATACGGAAACCTTCCGATTGTGCGTGAGACCGGTGGACTCCGCGACAGTGTACAGCCGTATAACCGTTTTACAGGGGAAGGAACCGGCTTCAGCTTTGCTAATTACAACGCACATGAGATGCTGTTCACAATCAAAAATGCTCTGGGCGTTTATTATGATAACAAGGATGCTCTTGCTCAGCTGAGAAGACAGGCAATGAGCAGAGACTTCAGCTGGAAGGCTGCTGCTGAAAAATATCTGAATGTCTATCGCAGACTGCATCCTGAAATCGAGGCTCCGGATGCAGAGGGCAAGCCGGAGTTGACGGAAGCCACTGCAGCTGAACAGGCTCCTGCAGAAGAGAAGGTCGTTCCTGTGGCAGAAGCTGCTCCAGCGGCTGAGATGGCTCCGGCAGCTGAGGAACAGCCTGCTGAAGAGAAGACATCAGCAAAGAAGAATCCTGCAAAGAGAGCAGGGGCGAAAAAGGCTGCTGCGAAAAAAACAGCCGAAAAAAAAGCTGCTGCAAAGAAGAGTACAGCAAAGAAAACGACAGCAAAAAAATCAACGTCAAAGAAGAATGTTGAAAAGAAAGGCAAATAATTCATGAGAGCTTATCACAACAGCAGATTAAGTGAATACAGAAAGCCGTTCGGTGCCATCAATACTGGTGGCACTGTTTCTCTAAGTGTGGATTTATTCGATGAGAGCGGTGCAGAAATTGTACTTAGAACATGGGTGGACGGTAAAGGAGAAGCCTTCTATCCTATGGCAAAGAATCCTATGGAGGACAGAGTCAGATACTCATACGCGCTGAAATGCGAGGAAGCGGCACTTTACTGGTATTCATTCAGGATTGATCGTGCAGACGGCACGTGTATGTATTACGGGGCAAAGCAGGGCAGTACCGGCGGCGAAGGCGAAATGTACTTTGGCAATCCGCCGTCGTTTCAGATTACCTGCTATAAGGAGCGTAAGCTGCCGGAGTGGTACCGTAATGCTGTGGTTTATCAGATATTTCCTGACAGGTTCTACAGAGGAGAGAGTTTTGATAAAAACTTCGACGGAGAGAAAATGCTTCTGTCAGACGACAGCCGCAGAGGACCGGGACGCGTTTTGTGGAACGACTGGTACAGGACTCCGGAATACGACAGGGAATATGACGGAAGAATAAAAAACTGGGATTTCTATGGTGGAACACTGAACGGAATTCGTGAGAAACTGGGATATCTCGAGTCGATAGGAATTACGGCTATTTATCTTAATCCTATATTTGAGGCAGCAAGCAATCACCGCTACGATACTGCGGATTACACTAAAATTGACAGTCTGCTGGGAACGGAGGAGGATTTTGCCAGCCTCTGCAGGGAGGCTGAAGCAAAGGGGATATCTATAATCCTGGACGGTGTATTCAATCATACCGGATGTGACAGCAGATATTTCAACAGATACGGCAATTATCCGGAGAAGGGTGCCTGCCAGGGTGAGGACTCACCTTATTACGACTGGTTCAGCTTCAAGGAAGATGGAAGCTACGACTGCTGGTGGGGTGTGGATGACCTGCCTAATGTGCGAGAAGACGCTGAAAGCTACAGGAATTTTATTTTCGGTGATGAGAACAGCATAGTTCGCAAGTGGCTGAGGCTGGGCGCAAAGGGCTGGAGACTAGACGTTGCAGATGAGCTGCCGGATGATTTTATAAAGGGAATAAAGAATGCTGTAATCGCTGAGAAGGGCGAGGACGGACTGCTTATGGGTGAAGTATGGGAGGACGCATCTCATAAAATAAGCTACAGTCAGCTCAGAAGATATTTTCTCGGAGATGAGCTTGACTGTGTGATGAACTATCCTTTCAGAGACGGAATAGAGCAGTTTATTATTGGAAACATTTCTGCATACGACCTTTCTGAGATATTGATGAGCCTGTACGAAAATTATCCGAGAGAAAACTTCTACGGGAACCTGAACCTGCTGGGAAGTCATGACAGAATGAGAGTTCTGACGCTGTTCGGTAATGCTCCGGGTGAGTATTCTCTATCGGATGAAGATAAGAAAAATTACCAGTTAAATGAGGGACAGAAAGACCTTGCTCTTGGAAGACTGTGGCTGGCAGCTTTGATGCAGATGGCCATGCCGGGAGTCCCATGCATTTACTACGGCGATGAAGCGGGCATGGAAGGCTTCAGCGACCCGTACAACAGAGGGGCTTTCCCATGGGGCAGAGAGGACGAAAACGCAGGCAATATATATAGAAATGCAACGTCCCTTAGAAAGCAGTATTCAGTGCTGGTTGATGGTGATTTCCAGCCTGTTGCCTTTAATGACGATGTTTTCGGTCTTTACCGAAGAGATGACGAAGAATCTGTTCTGACTGTAATAAACAGAAGTCTTAACAACACCTATGATATCAGAGTCAGAGCTGAAGGCAATGCAGTGGACGCTGTTGCAGGAGGTACGCTGATACCGGATCAGGACGGATGTATTACGCTGCATCTGAAGCAGCTGGGATCATCGATGGTTCGTTTCACGAGAGTGTCCAAGCTTGCAAAGCTTATGGAAAAGGGCAGCGGAGTTCTTGCACATATTACATCCATTCCGGGAGGAACTCTGGGAGAGCCTGCTAAAAAGTTCATAGATTTTCTGGCCGAGGCAGGTCAGAAGTACTGGCAGATTCTGCCGCTGAATCCAACTGACATGTTCGGTTCTCCATATTCGGGACAGTCTGCATTTGCAGGTAACGCTTCCCTTACAGGACTGAGCGAAGATGAGCTTATGGATGGTTTCAGGGCTATGACATCAGCAGAGAAAAAGGCGTTTGAACTTTTCATGAATGAGAACAGGAACTGGCTGCCGGGCTATGCCATGTTCTGCGTTATGAAGAAAAAGTATGATGGCGCAGCTATGCAGGAATGGCCGAAGAAATACCGCAAGTACAGCGAAATCATGTATAAGGATGAAAAACTTGCTGAAGAGGCTGAATTCTACATGTACGGACAGTTTGTATTCGCGAACATGTGGCACGAGACAAGAGAATATGCTCACAGCAAGGGTATTAAAATAATCGGTGATATGCCGATGTTTGTAGCCGCAGATTCTGCAGATGTATGGTCACAGCCTGAAATGTTCAGGGTGGATGAAAACGGTTATGCTGAGGCCCAGGCCGGAGTACCGCCTGACTACTTCAGTGCAGATGGACAGCTGTGGGGAAATCCTCTGTACAGATGGGACGATATGAAGGCGGACGGATATACATGGTGGAAAAACAGATTTGCGCGCTGCATGGAGCTGTACGATTTTACACGCCTGGATCATTTCAGAGGTTTTGAGGCTTACTGGGATATACCTGCGGGAGGAAAGGCTATAGAAGGCCACTGGTGTATAGGACCGGGAAGCGAGTTCTTCAGAAACTGTTACGAAAGCATAGGAGAGCTTCCTTTTATGGCAGAGGATCTTGGCACCATAACACCGGGAGTTAATGCTCTGATGGATGTTTGCGGATTTTACGGCGTGGATGTAATGCAGTTTGCAGATACTGATCCGCTTGAGTCATATAATCCTCCAGCCGGTAAGATTGCATACAGCGGAACACACGACAACGCGACGCTGAAGGGCTGGGCCATTGACAGATACGGTGCGGCTGATGAGGAAAACGTTTCTGAACTGCTGAAGAGGCTCAAAGACAATCTTTACAGTTCGACCGCTGATATAGTAATCATGCCGCTTCAGGACGTTCTGGGCCTGGATGATGAGGCTAGAATGAACATACCCGGAGTAGCCACAGGCAACTGGTCCTGGAGAGCCGACGATGAAGCACTGGATGGTGCAGCCGAGCGGTTGAGGAGTCTTACAGATGCTTTTGGAAGACTGTAGAAGCAGCGAATTTTCCTGATTACGAAGCAAAATGTAATGGAAAATTTATGGAGTACTACAATGTTGTAAATGTTTTTTTGTGATTCTGCATAAAAAATATGCAGTTTTTGTGAAAAAAGTGTTGACATCATGACAATATAGTACTAGACTATCTTTATCAACTTAATAGTTTGTAAACCGATGATTGAGAGTAGTAGTTACGGATTCCGAGTTGAGAGAGAGCCGCAGATGGTGTGATTGCGGTAACAAGGGCTGTGATGAATGGACTCATGAGGGCAGGAAGAACGGATAATTATCTCAGTAATGCCTGACGGGAGCTCCGCCCGTTATCCAGGGAGCAGGTATCACGCTGTACCTGAAGACAGTGCAGAATTTCTACTGCACGGGGTGGCATAACATTGACTTACTGGTCTTTGTCCTCTGAATAGCGGGCAAAGACTTTTTTCATTCCCCGAATTTATCAGCGTAGGAAGGAAGAGAAAAATGAAAAAAATTATCACTTTATTACTAACTGTAGTATTAGCGGCATCCACACTGTTTGTAACAGGATGCGGAGAGAAGTCAGATGCGGAAAACAAGACCTTCAAGGTAGGCATCATTCAGCTTGTTGAGCATCCATCACTTGACACAATAAGAGAGAGCCTGATCGCAGGACTTGAGGCAGAGGGCTTCAAAGAAGGTGAAAATTTGGAGATCGACTATCAGAACGGACAGAACGATATGGGAACAATGAAGAATATCGCTCAGAAGTTTGTGGGTGATGAGGTTGACGTTATTGTTGCTATTGCAACACCTGCCGCACAGGCTGCTCTAAGTGAGACAACAGATATCCCGATTGTGTTTGCAGCAATTACAGACCCTATCGCAGCAGAGCTTGTTGCAAGCAATGAGGAACCCGGCGGAAATGTGACAGGAACATCGGACTATATTGCAGTTGACAAGATTATGGGACTTGCTGAAGAAATTACACCTGACTTCAAGACCGTCGGCGCACTTTACAACTCAGGTGAGGCCAATTCAGTATCTGTAATTGAAGATCTTAAGGCTTATGCAGAAGAAAAAGGGCTGAAGGTTGTAACTTCAACAGTAACAAACACAAGTGAAGTTCAGCAGGCGGCACAGAAGCTTGCTGACAAATGCGATATCGTATTTTCACCGATTGACAATACTATAGCCTCTTCAATGCAGGTTGCTACTGATGTATTCAACAAATCGAAGACTCCGTTCTATGTAAGTGCAGACTCCATGGTACAGGACGGCGGACTTGCAACGTATGGAATCGATTATACCGTACTTGGAAATGAAACAGGCAAGATGATTGCAGAAGTTCTTAACGGTGCTGACACAGCAACAATGGCGGTAAAGACAATGTCAGATCTGCAGGTTTACGTTAACCAGACTACAGCTGATGCACTGGGACTTGAAATTCCGCAGGACATTATTGACGGAGGAGCTAATATCTTATGATGACAATGACCGCTCTGCTTGGAGCAGTAGAGCTTGGAACAATATATGCGATTCTGGCACTGGGAATATTCCTTTCCTTCAGGACGCTTAACATGCCGGACCTTACTGTAGATGGCTCTATAGTAACCGGAATGGCAACATCTGCAGTAATGTGTGCTGCAGGCATAAACCCGTATATATCACTGATTGGCGCATTCATTACAGGTGGATGCGCTGGTTTGCTGACCGGAGTTTTACATACAAGATTTAAGATTCAGGCAATACTTGCCGGAATTCTCGTAATGCTTGGTTCCTATTCCATAAATCTCAGAATAATGGGAAAAGCACCGAATGTACCTCTGGTCAACTCAGAAACCATTTATACAATGGCGGATGAGCTTATGCCGTCAAAATTCTCAGGAATTGTAATCGGAGCAGTACTGCTTGCTGCAGTGATTGCTCTGCTGTTCCTGTTCCTGAAGACGAGAATTGGATTTGTGTTCAGAGCTACCGGTGATAACGAAGACATGGTAAGGGCTTCCGGGGTGTCTGCGGACAGCATGAAGGTTCTGGGACTGGCTCTTTCCAACGGACTTGTCGGACTTTCCGGAGGCATGCTTGCACAGAATCAGGGCTTTGCTGACATCAGCAGCGGGACCGGTATGATGGTAATCGGTCTTGCTTCTGTAATCCTCGGCGAGGTTGTATTCGGAACAAGCACTCTGCTCAGAAGACTTATCTCTGCATCCCTGGGTGCTGTACTTTACAGAATCATCATATCACAGGCCCTTTACCTGGGTATGGAATCCAGTGACCTGAAGCTGGTTTCTGCAGTAATCGTAGCCGCATCATTATACCTGGGCGTTCTTGGCGAGCGAGGTGCAAGAATCAGAAGGAGGAGGAACAGTAATGGAAAAGCTGCTTCAAATTCATAACCTGACCAAGGTGTTCGGAGAGGGCACGATAAACGAAAAGGTTGCATTAAAGGATCTTTCACTTGATGTTGAAAGTGGAGAGTTCATCACAATAATAGGCAATAATGGTGCAGGAAAATCTACGCTGCTTAACTGTATTTCAGGAGTGTTTCCGATTGATGCCGGAAGCATCATTATTAACGGCAGGGACTGTACCAGGGAACCTGAACACAAAAGGGCAAAGCACATCGGAAGAGTTTTCCAGGATCCGCTTAAGGGGACTGCCTTCGATATGACCATAGAGGAAAATCTTGCAATCGCAGCAGTAAAGAACAAGAGCAGAGGCCTGCAAATGGGCATTACAAAGGCTGACAGAATGATGTTCCGTGAACAGCTGGCAACTCTGGAAATGGGTCTGGAGGACAAGATGACCCAGAAGGTAAAGCTTCTTTCCGGAGGGCAGAGACAGGCTTTGAC